>JABSQK010000539.1 GCA_013215875.1 Lentisphaeria bacterium | reverse complement strand
CTTTAACACTCTTTGGCAAGTAATGCTCAACTATCCCATCTGCTACTTCATTGCGAATCCCCTCACCTTTTGCATAATACTGCCCAACAGTTCCTTGCAGTTCTGGGAATTCCCCCACCAGCAGGGTGGTCAGATCTGTCTTGGCAAGTGTTGATATGTCTGTGCAAATATTTTTTTGATCATCGCTGAAATTTAACTGATCTGCTATGAACATGGCAAGTTCCGTATTACGCCGAACTTTGTCGCCTATGCTACCCAGCTTTTGTTGGTAGGTAATCTTATCGAGCTTTTCAAGACGATCTGAAAGCTTAATCTTCTGATCTTCCTTCAGGAAGAATGAGGCATCATCAAAACGGCTGCGCAATACTTTTTCGTTATTTCGTCCGACTGCATCCATATCGACACAAATCATATTTGAAATCGTCATAAAATGATTACTTAAAGATCCATCTTCTTTGAGACAGGCAAAATAACGTTGATGCTCGCGCATTTCAGTAATCAACACCTTCTCCGGAATCTCAAGATACTTAGAGTCGAAATCGCTGATGACTGGGACCGGATATTCGACAAGGTTTGTAACTTCATCGAGCAGCTCAAAATCCTCGAGCCATTTTAATCCTCTTTCAGCAAGTCGTTCTTCAATAAGATGCAGGATCATTGCGCGTCTTTCCGCCTGGTCGACCATAACATAATTATCACGCAGGTTTCCAAGATATGTTTCGCGGTCTGAACTGACCTCAATCTCAAAATTTGAAAGGAAGCGATGCCCAAGTACTTTGTTTGACGAACTTACCCCTGCGAATTCACAGGGAATGACAGACTCTCCAAGTATGGCACACAAATTTTGTACGGGGCGTACAAACTGCACTTTATTGTTTCCCCAACGCATGGTCTTGTACCAGTGAATCTCTTTGAAAAATCCTGGGATCAAGTCTGCTAGAATTGTGAATGCGGTTTGGCCTTTTTTACTCTTTTTTATGTAGAGATAATCACTGCCATTCAGTTCACGGATTTCGCAATCTGCGATATCAACTGAATTCTTTTTGGCAAAACCTTCGGCTGCTTTTGTCCAATTGCCATCCGCATCTTTGGCGATTTTTACCGGTGGGCCTTTTAACTCAATTTCCGTGTCTTCCTGTTTCGTTTTAATTGATTCCACAGATATGACAATACGCCTGGGACCTGTATAGAATTTTACCCCTTGCGGATCCAGCCCTGCTGAATTGATCGTTTTGTCAAATATTTCGGGTAGCTGCTTATTTAAGGATTCAAATACTTGAGCAGGCATTTCTTCAAGTCCCAGCTCAATGAGCAACGATTCACGCTCGTTTTGGCTGACCGGAAATTCAATATCGACTTTATCTGCAGCTAAATCAGTTTTTGCATTGGCGAGTAAAGGGAAACCCAGAGATTCACGATTATTCAGCCAGGCCTCAGCCACAGCACGTGCCAAGGTACGGACTCGAAGAATGAAGTTTTGCCTCTCGCTTACACTTATAGCCCCGCGTGCATCGAGCAGATTAAATGAATGACTTGCTTTTAAACAGTAATCGGATGCTGTTACAGGGTTTTCAGCTTCGCATAAGCGGCTGCATTCAGCTTCATATTTGCTAAATAAATCGAAATGAAGATCCACATCGGCTAATTCAAAATTATGCGTTGAACCCTGTACTTCGTTTTCATGAAATAGATCGCCGTATGTATAGAGCTCATTGTATTGCAGATCGTAGACATTGTCCACTCCCTGCAGAAACATGCAAAGACGCTCGCAGCCATAAGTAATTTCCCCACAGATAGAATCGAGTTCAATACCCCCAACTTGCTGAAAATAGGTAAATTGGGTGACTTCCATACCATCGAGCCAAACTTCCCATCCCAATCCCCAGGCACCCAGGGTGGGAGATTCCCAATCATCGTGTACAAAGCGTATATCATGTTCATCCGAGCGTATACCCAATGTACTAAGACTACCCAGATAAAGGTCAATAATATCCTTAGGGCTCGGTTTAAGAAGAACCTGAAATTGGTAGTAATGCTGCATCCGGATCGGATTATCGCCATAGCGACCATCAGTTGGTCGGCGACAGGGCTCAGCATATGCTACATTGAATGGTTCCGGACCAAGCGATCTTAAGAATGTGGCCGGGTTAAAAGTACCAGCACCTTTTTCAATATCGTAAGGCTGAATCAACAGACAGCCCTTCTCATTCCAGTAATTCTGCAAGGTCAATATAAAATCTTGAAAATACATCGTTGCTCCAAGTAAAATAAAACGAAAATTTGGTGATAAAATTAAACCTGCTAATGTAGTCATGAATTCCGCTTTTTCATCTCCTGAAGAACTCTTTTTGAGATTGTTTTATTGGAATTCGCCAATATATAACGTAATGTTAGTGTAGCTGAGACAAATAGTTGGAGAATACAGTTGTCTGATAATAATACCCAAGGGAATGGTCCGATCGAGAATAGCCAAGATACCCAAAGTAGCCCGACCCATCATTCTAAAATTATTTCTATTTCAAAAAATAATTTATTACTGTACTTTACGATTATATTTGTAATTGCGAATATACTCCTACCACCGATTTTCACTGTCATTCTACTTGGTATTATGCTTGTTTACCTGGTAACCACGCTCGTTTACCAGTATAAGCCTCATCTTGTGCCAGATGGGATGTTACCCGTTATACGTAAGTTTTCTGAACGATTGCGTGACCATCCCGCTGAAATCTCCATTGTTTTCGGTATAGCGATTCTCGCAGTTATAAAAAATGTCTTTTTAGATTCTCAGGAATATGCCTTAATTAGAGAATTATTCTCTGTGATACTGATTTGTGTAGCGTTTGCATTAACCCGCCGCATGCATCACCACCCGTTTGATAATCGCCCAAAGAATTTGTTGGATTATTTAAATCCACTTAAGAAAAAAGAAGAAAAAATCGTCGTTAAGGCACCTGTGGATGCAAGTTCCACAAACGAAAATTTCGATATAGACCGAGGAGAAAGTTCTGCGGGTACGACTCAAATTGTCGAAGCGGATATCCAAAGACAGCTTTGGGAAGAAAAACAAAAACAACGCTGGGAACAATGGATGTCAGAAGAAGTTGAACGCTTAAATGATACGAACGAAAACTAAATATATGTCGTTCACTATCCCGTATGGCGGTTTCTGAATATTTTAATATTGAAGTTATTCTTTTTCTTCCTTCACAAATAATATAGGGTATTCGTTGTGAATAGCTTCTACATTTCCTGGTGTAACAATGATGAATCTACTATCGAAAGCGACTTTAGGATCATCAGGAACCGGCGCTTTATAATCAAAGCGTTTTGGTTTAATATGTAAGCGGTGATTGTAGCACAGTCTTTACGTCCTGATTTTTTTGATCCTATTTTGTTCGTCTACAAAATGGAGGACAAGAAAATGGATCATGAAAAAGAGAAGTACTGGTGTAAATTAATCGAGCATCAAAAAACAAG
>JABSQK010000538.1 GCA_013215875.1 Lentisphaeria bacterium | reverse complement strand
TGGTTGAGCTGTGTCACACCGCTGATGATAACGAACAATTTTATTTCTACGACGGAAACTTGGTACGTGGGAATGATCGAGAGGAAGTACACGATTCCGACGGGCGCACCTTCGCGACTTCAATGTTTATGGATGATCCTAACAAGGTGGTATTGGCGGACAATAATTGCATGTACTCCGCCGACAAAGGAACCAGCAATCATGCCGGCGGCCTTTTCGAGAACACCACGATAATTGAGATGTACTTAAGAGTTCCGGGCGGCAACCGCGTGCTGGCTGACGGCAGCGGCCGTTGGGCTAAGCCCTCTGAGATGGGCAAAGACTTCGGCCCAATTACCCTCGATACAGTTGATTCGCATTACTCGCACGCCGACTTGCCCGCTAACCCACGTCCGTACTGGTGGTAAGACTCAAGGTCATAGATCGTATTTGATGCTTACATCGGCCACAAGTATCGAATCGTATTTTGAAACGTTTTCTTTTGGGAAGAGAAGGGAGGTTGATTTATCTGGCATAGCAATCAGCAGGAAGCGCTTTCCCGGCTTTGTGTCGGTGTCTCGAAGTACTGTGCCCGATAACAGGCTGTGAAGTATGCGGGGCTGGAATAGCCGCAACGATATGCGACGGCCTTGAGCGGGATGTCCTTTTCTGTTAGAAGTAATCGCCTGGCAGCTTCCAGGCGCAGTCGACCCAATGCCTCTCCAGGACTTTCTCCGTAGCTGCGACGGTAGAGTCGATTGAGATGCCGTACTGAGATCCCTACCTCCAGGGCCACATCTGCCAACTGAACGGGATGCGTGCAGTTGGCCATCATAAACTCCTGCGCCCGTCGGCACAAATCATCCTCCCTGCCTGTTTCCGTATCGTGCAATTGCCATGCCCCCAGCGGCCAGGTGCCGGCCAACAGCTCGCTCAGCCAGAGCCCGGTCAAAAAGCCCACGCGTTCTCTCAGCCAGGGCAGCTCACTCTCCGTAGCAAGCAATGGTAGCAGTCGACTGAAGATGGCGGCCGCATTTGCCGAATCAAAGGCCAGCAGCGGTTGGGGACTGGACTCGGCCAGAAACTGCAGGAACGACTCTTTCCGTCGGCCCACCAGATCCAATAGCGCCCCCACCATATAGCCATCGCCGCAGCACTCCCAGGAATGTGGCGTGCCCGGGAGCACCACCAAACCCTGGCCGGGTAACAGCGTTTCCTCCTGTCCCTCTGCGCGAAATCGAAATCGTCCGCTCACAATGTACTCAATATGCACCTGTCCGTGTTCGTGCATACCGGCGCCGTGCCCCTCTCGGTTAATGCCGGGTCCAAAATGAATGTGCCGGAGGGTCAAACTCACCCCAGCCAGGTTCAACGGCCCGGCCAGACCCCGTGCGCGCTCGAATCGCTGATTCGCCAGCCGCACCCGGCCCTGGCCTTGTAGATGCATATGGCCAGATTCTGATAGTTCTGTCCGAAACTCATAAGACTTCATATTTGCATTATGTCCCTTTAGTTATATATAATATATAGCCTGAATTATACGCATGGAAGCGCAGGATGGCAAGGCATAAAGGCCGTTTATCAATAGTAACTCAAGAGGAAGACACATGAACATAGACACTCGCCACATCGAAACGGGCAACTTAATTCCGAATGAAGGCTACTGTGATCAGCCGTACGTTGTTGTTAACGACGACGGTTCCTGGACCTGCACTATGACCACAGGATGCGGCCACGAAGGGGACCCGGGGCAACACGTTGTCGCATGGGTCACGCCCGACCAGGGCAAAACCTGGGAAGGGCCGTTCGACATCGAAGCGGCCGACGGCCCTGAGGCGAGTTGGGCAATGCCCCTGCGTGTGCCGGAGACGGGCCGCATTTACGCCTTCTATACATACAACAAAGATAACTTGCGCGAGGTCAAGACTGTAGACGGCGGCACATTCAAGCGCGTCGACTCATTAGGCAGTTATGCCTACAAATACTCCGATGACAACGGCCGCACATGGTCTGCCGAACGCTACGAGATTCCCATGCGTCTTTTCGACTGTGACCGGCAGAATGCCTATGCAGGGAATGTTCAGTTCTTCTGGGGCGTCGGCAAACCGTTCACACATAAGGGATCGGCCTACGTGTGTGCAACAAAGGTCGGCGGCTTTGGCCGCGGTTTCTTCGCCCAGAATGAGGGCGTTCTCTTCGCGAGCAGCAATCTGCTGACCGAGCACGATCCGACAAAGCATGAGTGGGAGACCTTGCCTGACGGTGACACCGGCCTGCGTACCCCGGCAGGCGGCGGACCGATTGCCGGTGAATTTAATGCCACACCCATGAGCAACGGATCACTCTATGGAACCTATCGCACTCTCGATGGCTGGAGTTGTCATGCTATCAGTAACGACGATGGACATAGCTGGCAGGTGGATTGGATGACCTACCAACCCGGCGGGCGACGGGTAAAGAATCCGCGCAGCGCCAACTTCGTGCGCCGCTTTGCAAATGGCAAGTATCTCTATTGGTTCTGTTTTCACGGTGGCGACGTTTTGGCTGCCTCGCCCAATGTCGCCGACTTTGGTGCTTACGCTCACCGGAATCCGATCTGGATCTGCGGTGGAATCGAGAAAGGCGACAGTATCCACTGGTCCGAACCGGAACTTCTGCTCTACGACGATAACATCGGCAATCGCATGAGCTATCCGGACTTTATTGAAGTTGATGACCATATCTTTTTCACAGAAACCCAGAAGGATGTTGCCAGAGTGCACGAAATCGAACCGCACCTGCTCCAGGCCATGTGGAATCAACACGAGAACACGGAACTTTCCACAGACGGTCTCGTAGTCGATCTCAATGCCCAGAGTTGTACTGCGGGCACAGAGATTGAGATGCCACCGCTGCCGACCTTGCACAACCGTGCTGATGCCTACGTGGACGCCGATACCGGCGCCACCATTCAGGCAGACAATACCCGAGTCGTGGAATGCCGCGGCGGTTTCGCACTCGAGCTGCGTGTGCGTTTCGACGATCTCACACCATGGCAGATACTCTTCGACAGTCGCGGACCCGAAGGGCGTGGCCTGCTCGTTCAGCTCACCGACCGCGAAACGCTGAAGCTCACAATCATCAGCCGCGCCTGGGGCCAACCGGGCTCGCGTTGTGGAAACGGCATGGTCGAGTCGGCCTGCGAATGCGATAGCGGCCTGCTCGAAACGAACAAAGATCACCAGATTCTCTTCAACATCGATGCCGGTCCAAAACTGATGACGGTGATGGTCGACGGCATACTCTGCGACGGCGGCGCCGACCGCCAGTACGGCTGGTCCCGCTTCCACCCCGCGCTGATGCACCCCAACGGCGCAGAGCAGGCAAGCATCGCCCCGAGCCTCCACGGTACAATGCTCGGCCTGCGTATCTATGACCGCTACCTGTTAACCAGTGAAGGCGTCGGCAACTGGCGCACATTTAAAACGGAGACATTGACATGAACAAACCAAACATTATCCTGATCCTGACAGATCATTTCCGACGCGATTCGTTGCGTCCCGATATCACACCCACCCTTTGCCAGCTGGCTGGCAGTGGCACCAACTTCGCCAATGCCTATAGCGCTGCCCCGCTCTGTCAACCGGCACGCAACAGCATCATCACCGGCATGCACCCAAGCGTCACCGGTATCTGCGGCAACCAGTCGCCGCCCATAGACGACAGTCTGCGCGACGATACATTCATGAACCACCTCCAAACCGCCGGTTACCACACGGCCATGATCGGTAAACACCACTACATCGACCGCTACGGCATCGGCATGGATATAAGCGCAGACACCCCCGAAATCCAGCGCTACGGTTTTGACCATGTCTGCCAGGTCAATGATGATGGCGAGAACCTGCACAACGACGACGAATACACAAGGTGGCTGGCGGATAACGGAAAGCTCGATGAGTTTCGCGCGATAGACGTTTGGGGCACATCCCAACACCCGTTCCCGGCCGATGAGACGGCGGACGGCTTCATCGGCGTCAATGGAATCCGTTTTGTCAAAGACTATAAGGAAGACAAACCCTTCTACCTGAATCTCAGCTTCATCGGCCCGCACCCGCCGTTCTGGCATCCTGCCGGCTTCGACGTGGACCCCGACCAGGCCACAGATCCGATCGGTGTCAAAGAGCCCGGCAACGTTCGCGAACGCCGTACGCATTACCTGGCAAAGTGCAGACTGATCGACCACTACGTGGCCGGTCTGCTCCAGGTCCTGGAAGAGCGGGAGATGCGCGAAAATACCGTGATCATCTTTTCGTCCGATCACGGTGACTGCCTGGGCGATTTTGATATCTGGGACAAGCGATTTTTCTACGAGGCCAGTGTCGGCGTGCCACTGTTCATGTGCGGCGCTCAGGTTGAGTCCGAGGCGCGCCAAAGCGGGGCCCGCATCAGCAAGGCGCTGGTATCGCACCTCGATCTTTACCCGACCGTTCTTGGGCTGGCCGGACTTGATGCCGAGCCCGACCGGCGCCGGCCAGGACGTGACTTGCGCAGCATCGTGAGCGGGGCCGGTGGCGGACACGAGCACATTGTATCCGAGCTGGCCACCGCGATGATGATCCGGACCGGAAACTGGAAACTGGTCTTCGATCCGCAGGCTGGTGGTGTGCAACAACTATTCAATCTGGTGCGCGATCCAGACGAGCTCGACAACCTTGCCGGCGCCGCCGGTTACGAATCCATCACCGCGCAGCTGGGCGAGAAACTCCTGGCCGACAAGATACGCCGCAGCCAGTTCACCCACGTAAAAGAAGAGCAACGCCTCCAGCGGGTGCACATTGAGTGAGCGACGACGCCTCTGAACGCGCGAAGGGAACATGACAAATGAATAATACGATCAAAATTGCCGGCCCGGCATGCTGAGTGCGTCTGGAACTACAGTAGCTTTGCTAAGGCCCGGAAGTATCAAGTGCACGCGAAGCAGAAGCCGTTTACCGTCGCGTATGGATATCGTGGCGCGCAATTCGACAACACCCCGCCGACCTGGCGGCGGACCGCCGAAGACATGGTCCGGTCGAGCTTCTCTGGCGCAGGCGAATTCGGGATCAACCTGTTCCCTATGAAGAAGCCCAGCGGCGGGTACAGCCCATGGCCGGCCGGACGCGGCATTAACTGGGGTTCTTCGGGAAGAGCCACCATGGCCATCCTCGCTCCCGGTCCTGACGGGCCGGTGGCCACCGAGCGCTTCGAAATGTTCCGCGAGGGCGTTGAGCTGGCCGAGGCGCTCCTATTTGTCGAGCGGGCCATCAAGCAGAAGAAGCTCAGCGCGGATCTGCAGAAACGTGCCAACGCCTATCTGAATGCGCGCGGCAAGGGATTCGTCGGTAGCTGGTGTGGCGTTCTATACATGCAGAGCGAAGAGGACGCCAAGCTGCTCGACCTGGCGGGCGAAGTGGCCAGGGAACTCAAGAAGTGAAGGCGCGCGCATCGGGACCGGAAGATATCTACCGTGACGATCCTTCCCATGGCGGTTATTCCGGTTTTGATAGGACCTCTGCAGGTGCTGTCTCTTGCCGGTGTGATTCGTCGGCTTGCTCAAGCCGCCCTCAGTGACCGCGCTGGAGCTACCCTTACACCAGTACATTCATTCATCCCGAAACTGACAAAGTAATGACCAAATCTATGCGCAATGTCGGCAAAAATAAAGGAAACCTGTATTGGCGAAATCAAACCGTCTAATGCAGTTGTTGGCCGAGAAGGGAACAGAGACATGAATGCGATTCCATGGATAGCAGGTTCTTTCCGGAACGTGCTGGAAGCACCAAGGAAGCAGGAGGATTAAATGGTACATCAACGATCATCGTGGGAAGAAATATCGTATTAGGCAGGCTCGTACCAATACCCATAATGATCCCGGATGGCAGGTAGAGCGTCGGTATATAGGGGTTGCTGAAAAAGTCAAAAGTGCGTGATCTACAAGGTCTGCGAGCGAAGCGACCACCCCACCGAGATGAAACTGACAGTACGTAGTAGCTGGGGCTGGAGCTTGCGACAGCAGGGAGTGAAACGACTGGCAAGCGTGCTAGGAATTCTGGTCGATAGTCTGATTTTATGAATTAAGATAGAACAATATTTTCAGTAGATAAGTCGAAATATTGGCCCGGCCTGAAGCCGCATTTATTATTTTTTGAGAGCCAATATTTGATGTGGATATAAGATAATAATCCTTTAACAAAACGCGTTATTTTGGCCACAGGTGATGCGGGCACTATCTAGCATTTGTAAACATATATCCACGATACGCCGGTGCCCTTTTTTCATTTCATCAAATAAAATAATACCGCCCTCCACTCCATTATTCTTTAATGCTTCGCCAAGCCTGCCAAGGTATCCCGTATCATCCCCAATCAAATTATTGATATTTTTATCAAGCATGTATTCGCTCATACCTAGTATTATAAGCTGTTCAGAGTAAATAAGTAGTTATTTAGTAACTTGCATAGTTCCGTTTTTACTACACCTGTGACCCAGGGGAATAGATGATCCCTTGGGGCGATATGGCCGTTAATCCCAGCTCGGCTTCTTCAACTCGTTTGCAAACGACATCAATGACAGCATCCTATCCCTTGATGTAGGATTTAATAAAATTTCTCATCTCGTTTAGTTTATCAATCATCTTCCATCTCCAGTTTAATAATTTATAAGTAACATGGACACTTAAAAGACTAGTCGATAAAAAATTAAAAGTTAAAAGCTTATTGACATAAAAATAAATTGAATTATTGATATGCATCACTAAAAATAATAGAACAATATAATTCAAAAAAGTGAAGAAAAAAAGGGGAGTAGGATGGATATTGAATATAGGGATAAGGTAGTAAGTAATACGATTTCTAGTGTTGGGAAAAACTCTTCAAACAATAAACTTTCAAACAGTTTTACTAAACATAAAGGATAGAATAATGATTCTACGAACACTCTTAACAATACTAGCACTATGCAGCTTATCGCTGTCTGCTGCGACAACTACCTGGACAGGATGCAAACGGCTATACTTATGATAGAATCACGCGAGTCAATATTACTATTAAAGAGATCGTCAAAATGGGAGAACGACATGAAAAGTGGTAAGCGGATGAACACAGGTCGCACAGATACCGGGCACAGCTTCACGCTGATTGAGTTGCTGGTCGTGATCGCGATCATTTCGGTCCTGGCGGCAATGCTGCTGCCAGTCTTGGCAGGGGCCCGTGAGACTGCTCGACGAGCGGTCTGTCAGAACAACCTGAAGCAGTTGGGCATGGCGAATCTTATGTATGCGGGCGAGAGTGACGGGCGCTTCTGCCCAGGCATGTCCAACTTAGAGATTCTCTGGCAGCACGGTTCTCCGGCCGAGGATTCAGATAACCCGTTCTTCGACACCGCTCGCGCGGGCGAAGCCAACTATGCGCCCTGGAATTTAGCGACAGCACCCTATTTCGGAGACAGTCATGACCTCACAGTTTGCCCTTCGGACAAGGATCGCGGGAGTATGTCATACGTGAACGGTGCGACGACCTGGACTTACGCACCGTTTTTCACCATCCGCTTCGGCAGCAACCCATTGACTGAAACCGCGGGAACGACGGCTGCCTATGAAGAGGCAGCCCGAATCTGGCCGATGAGCTATGTCAGCAATCCTTACCTTGGACCTTGTTTGACCAGTTGGTATCCTGACTATGCGACGAACCGTTTGAGTGGAATAGTCAGCCCAGAGGCGTGCATCATGTTATCCGAAGGAGGCATGGCGAAGACGACCGCTGGCTTTGGCCTCACATCCTTCATCTGGGGGTGGCCGGGTGAATCGGACAATACAGGTATTGATGGCAGTTATAGGGCAGAGTATTGGAATCGGGGTGGCCGTCACACGGACGGTCGAAACGTTCTTCTTAGTGACGGGCATGTCGAGTATATCAAGGAACCAGCTGCGGCCACAGTCGGCAGTATTCGCAATGGTTGGCGAGCGCTGGGGATTACAGACAGGAATATCAAGCCCTGACAATGTCGGGAGGGAGTAGCTCGCCTATTGTCAGAACTGACTCCGGCCACAAATATCGAATCTAATTTTGAAACGTTTCGAAACGTTTTTTTTTGGGGTTGATTTTCACCTGAAAATTACTATACTTATGGTAGAATCACGCGAGTCAATATTGCTATTGAATAAATGATCAAGACTGGGAGGACGGCATGAAAAGTGCTAAGCAGATGAACACAGGTCGCACAGATATCGGGCACAGCTTCACGCTCATTGATCCCAAAGCTCGCTTGCGAGCGTCAGGCTGGCAGAACATTCGCAGAATGTTTGAGAATCCCAAAGCTCGCTTGCGAGCGTCAGGCTGGCAAGTCCAAGCATCTCCTGATGCGTCGAGTCGGAATATTAGGCGGTCCCGTATGATCGAGAGACGGACTGAGAGGCAGCCAATTCTATCACGATTTACGCTGATAGAGCTGCTCGTGGTCATCGCCATTATCGGGGTTCTGGCGGCAATGCTGCTGCCGGTGCTGTCGAAGGCCCGAGATAAGGCCCGTTCGGTCGTGTGCATTTCGAACAACAAACAGGTGTCAATGATGATCGAGTTCTACATTGGGGATGTTGACGGATATCTGCCTCGGCCCTTCGCTATCAGCGGCCAGTACGATTGGACCTACGATGGCTGGAAGAATAACGCTGACATTCTTGGCAAATTCCCGCAGAGCACCGATTTCCAAAGCTCCGACCAGAGCGGAAACAATTCCAGG
>JABSQK010000537.1 GCA_013215875.1 Lentisphaeria bacterium | reverse complement strand
CTTATTTTGATGGCCATGTGGAGTGGCGCCCAAGAGACGACTATTGGGACAGCAGCATGTGGCGTTCTGACGAGAAGTACACGTTCCCTGGAGAGTAGCATTGCCCAATTGAACGTCCCGCTTGTGTTTTCATTTCCTTAACCTACTCGATCTTGATAAAAATGAAATCACGAAATGTTTGTTAGGATTTTCTATTGTTTCCAAAACTGCCACCATTTTTTTATTGATTTCTCGGTAGTTGCCAGATCTGAAATATCTGTGTCACTATCTGTTATAATTTGAACTCCACCACACAGTCCACAAAATGAACTGAACATTTCTGGAGCCGCTCCATCAGGTAAGTCTGGAAATAATTTTTGTATTAAATCAGATGGAGCATCAAATAACTCTGTATTACCACATGTGTCACATGGCTGGATATTCCAATTAATTTTTTCATCTAGGTATTTATTTGTAAGCAAAAGAAATTTATCTGCAGTTAACACAAATTTAATTTCACTTCCTTCGCCTACACTATCTAGCTGATGAGGTATATTTAACACCTTTCCAGTAAGAATATTGTTTTCCAAATTAGTAACTGTGACCCACACAGATTCAGGTGAATTCTCTGTTAATCTTGGTCCTCCATCATGTACAACAACTTGTAAATCATCTGGTGCTTCAGGATGAAAGTGCGCTTGAAAATCTGGGTGACTTCTCCAAGAGTTTGTCATAAGTTCTGTTTTCCAGTATTATCCTAACGTCCCGCCTCAGGCCGAAGCATGAGGGCTGAGGCGCTTGTTATACGTCCTCGTTCTTTTGTATTTCGTCGAATACTTCTGCGAATGACTCTGCCAGATGCCGAAGACAGGCAGGGTCGTAATTGTGCTCTGGGTACAGCGCGATCAGCCCTTTCTCCAGATCCTTAATTCTGTGCGATAAAGACTTGTCTTTGTTTCGTTTGTTGCGTCGATCATAGCCTTGCCAACGACGAATCGCGGGAGCAATCATAGTAGGATGCGCCATCGGGCACCCCTGTTCCACTTCGTAACTAATAATCGCACTGAGTTTCTGTTCAAGATCTGCTGAGTTCATGATTGTACCGAATTTATCCGTATAACGTCCCGCCTCAGGCCGAAGAATGAGGCCTGGGGGCGCTTGTTCTCTTTTTATTTTTATTGAGGTTCACCACTATCTAATTGCTTCTGTTTTTTTAGTTGTTTATTGTCTTTGAGTGGAGCAGCTTGTTCTATTTTGATATGTGGCTCAATTCTTTTTATGAATTTTTTATTTAATGCTGCCAAATTCACATTTTTTTTATTATGGCCTTCCTTACTATACCAAACAGCCTCTTTGTTGCGGAGTACTATTGCCGTTTTTGCATGGGGACACATTGAATCGTATAAATCTTTCCATTCAAAGATAATTATTTCTCCGACTTTATAGGACCCTTTATAACTCTTGGTCACTTTCAACTCAGCCTTTATTATGATATCTACCCTGCCTTTATTGGACTTACGAAACTTCTTATGAGAATCAAGGTTCCATCTCATATATTTTTCATACAAATTCTTCTCGTTCAAATCAACACTGGCTTTCTCTTTCTTATTGATAAGCGTTGTTTCTTTACCATTGATAGAGTATTTAATTGTTAACTTTGTAGCCTTTCCGATGAAAATGTGTGTGGATTTCTTTGCCAACTCCTCCAAGCTTTTTTTTGTTACACCACCTCCACTGCCAAACAATGTTAGAGATATTATGAATTGTATCAGAATAAGTTTTTGTTTCATGTTCCTCCTAAAACGAATTATTCTGCCCTACGTCCTAATATTGGGCTGTTGGGTGGTTTAATCTGATTTGACTTTGAAAAATTGACCCGTTTAACCCGCTTTTGTATCACTATACCACAATGCTGAGTATGAACAACCCGCATATGTAGTGTTGATGGACCTTGTGTAAAAATTTGATTCGAACGAAATATATACTATTATTAAACTATCTTAAAAGTCTAAACTCCACCAACAGGTCGCAAAATCGATGGCTCAGCATAAAGACACCTCCCATGACACAGGTATAGGACGACGTTCTGAACGTGATCCAAGTTCTGACTGTGCCATCATTATCACCGTTCACAATCACATCGAAAGATTCGGAATTCCCTGCCTGCACTCGGTACTCGAACACAGCGGCAACGCCAGGATCTATCTCTACGACAATGAGTCATCCGATCCCAAAATTGATGCCCTGAAAGAACTCGCAGAGAGTCACCCCAAAGTCGAATACATCCGCATCGACCACCAGAATGCCTTTGGCGGTTTGACTGGAACATGGAATGACGGCATCCGTAGAGCCCGTGAACGGGGCATGGGTAAAGTCATCCTCTTGAACCATGATGTTATCGTTGACAACACATGGATTAATTTCATTCAATCCATCGAATCGGACTACTGTATATACGGACCGTTGACTAATCGACCCGGGGGAGGACGGCGGCATGGGCCTCAGCAATCAGACGCCCCTACATTCAACGGACTGCAACCGACACAGACATTGCTGGGATTCTGTATGGGATTCACTTTGGGTAACCCTAAGCTCAAGCTGTTCGATGACTGGCGCTTCTTTAACCCCAATCTTCCCTTCGGAGGCAACGAGTTTAACTTTCAGAAACGGATAAAAAAGCGCTCCGCTAAGGCTGAATGCCACATCGTAACAGACTGTTGGGTGTCCCATCACCTCAACCGTGGGTGGAAAGATAAGCCCAGCCACCCAGACCCCTATGACCCGATGATTTCTAGATCCTCGTTTCTCCCACGCCACGTGCAAGGACCTCAGCGGCCGAACTATGTCACCGAGTTCTGTGATGAAAATATCTCGCATTGTTTACGTCTAGAGATTCTGCCACTGGGTGTGCTAGATCCGTGTGAGCTCAAACAAAGTGACATACACATTGTTCAGGACAATATCGAAAGGTATAGGCTGCAACATGATTGGCGATTGTTTTTGCTATCGACCATCTTCCACCGCGTGAACTATATCCGCGCAGACAATGTTGGCGACATCGCTAATCCTATCTTGCTGGACACTAAAAAGGGCTACAAACACCACAAATTTATAAACTACACACCAAATGCAGACTACATTCGGCTGAGTGAATTCATCAAAAAAAATGCCGGCATCGAAGCGCCTGAGGAGAACTATGTGTTGCTCAATCAGCGCCCTGAGGGCAACCGCTATCTGATGGAATCAAGCTCTGGCCTACCCCTTGAAGAGTATCTACGCGATGCTCTTGGCAAACGCGGTATACGTTTCAGATCCTGTGATTTTTCTACCATGAGGCCCACTGAGCAGGTTCAGATATGCCTGGGTGCCAAGGTGTTCATCTCGGCCCACGGGGCAGCGTTTGCGAATGTGGTGTTTACACCTCCTCGCTGCCTCATGCTGGAGTACAATTTCAGAAAGTACTGGAACTGCGACCCTGCATGTGATGCGCATTTCCATGGCAGGCTGGCAGACCACAAAAAGTGCGATGGCATATTTACCAGGCGAGCCCACTTTCATAAGGCGGACTTTCACAACCTATGTCACTTATTAGGCAGGCCGTACTCAGAGATGGAAGTTGTGCGCTATGGCGAATTCTACAACAGGAATCCCATCTGCCGGAGCTATATGTTCGTGGATGGGGCCGCCTTATTATCCGAGATCGAAGCAGCTGTCGCTCTATCTGATAAGGACTTAGAGAAAATGGAAAAGAAATGAATACATTTATAATAACTGCTCTAATACCAACGGGTACATGCTAGCTAGAGGGAACGCTATGTCATTAAAAATACTTCTTTTGCTACTGCTAGGTATACCGTTCGTTATTCTATTCATGATTGTCATACGATTTGATTTGGTGCTCTACCACTTAGATAAATTAAAGAATGACAAAAATGAAAAGAAAGATGAATAATTGCATCAATAAAATGGAGCCTAATAGAAAGCCTGCGTGACATCTGGGGAGAAAAGATTACCTAGGCGACGTATAAATATTTAAAACAAAAAATCCCATACACATGTATGAGATTTTTGGTACCAGAGCTGGGGCTTGAACGCAGCTCTAAACCCTATTAGCCTCATTTGCCAAACTGTAAAGCCTATATTTCATATTTTCGTATACGTTTTCGTATACAGGTAAAGTGGATTTTATGATGTGTATACCCTATGCTCTATATATTAGGACAAGACATCCCAGAAACAAAAAAACGATAACTCAGCAAATTATACGATCGTCTACCGGAGGCCTAGAAGAACGAAACTCCGTTCAGACCTGCGATAACCATAGTGATGCCAAAACCCAAGGGGACAATGATATAAGACACGAAATGAATCGTGTTGCCAACACCGGCGCCGAACGAATTAAGGTTTTTCGGGCGCTTGCCGCCCAGAAATGCCATGTTGAACGAATCGCTTTTTGAACATAGTATTTTCCACCCGTTTTTGTTTGTTATATAGATAACTCTAACGGGTACCGACGGTAAAGGCAAGCTG
>JABSQK010000536.1 GCA_013215875.1 Lentisphaeria bacterium | reverse complement strand
GGATCGGCCAGCTAAGATGTTTTCGGGTTCGCATCATCAGGCTTTGCCTCTACTGTGGGTGGCGGTTGTTCGACTCACTGACTCTTGGTATCTCCCAAGTCTAGGTCCAGGTCATCCACGCCAGGAGCCGGATCGTCGGCGCCCGGTGTGCTGGTAATGTTCTTAATGGTCTCCGATCCGGCAGCACTTTTCGGCACCACCACCCCGTCGATGGTGAGCGGCTTCGATCCGTTCGGGTCCTCTGCGCTGCCAGTCTTGGTGGGCTTGGCATCGGCATCAGTCTTGGTGGGCTTGGCTGCTGCGTCAGCCTTGGTGGGCTTGGCTGCTGCCTTGGCCGCCTCTTCCTTGCGTTTGGCCGCGCCTTCCGGGTCAATTCTGTCCCGGATGTACCCGGTTGACGTTGCCAGCATCAACAGCAGGTGGATCCCGACTGCCACCAGACACCAAATAATCATTCGGCTGCGTGAAAACACCTGCAGCATCGCGTCGGGCGATCGCTGTCTATAGTCATTATTATCTGTCGTCATCTTGCTACTCCTGGTTCCTTGCTTGTCATCTTGCTACTCCTGGTTCCTTGGTTGTCATCTTGCTGCTCCTGGTTCCTTATTGTCATCCTGCTACTCCTGTTCGTCCTTGGCAGGGTCGCCGACCGCAATAACGACTCCTCCGGCTTCGACGATGGCTTCCATCACCGGTTGAAACTGCTCCCGCGTCAGCTCCGCATGGCACTTGAACAGCACGTAATTGGCGCCGTCCTTCTCTTTCGCGCTTTCCAACATCGTTTCGATGGTGCTCGTCAGCGACTTCGGATTGTCCACCGGGTCACCGTCCACGTAAATCTCGCCGTCCTTGTCCACCACCACAGAGATTTCGCCGTCCACCGGCGCAACATCAACTGCGTTGGGCGACTTGTACTCGATGTTCGATTCCGTGACAAAATTGCTGCACACCATGAAGAAGATAATCAGCAGGAAGGCGATATCGCCCATGCTGGCAATCGGCATCATGATCGGCCCCTTGCGTCTACGCGGCATTTTCACTAGTCATCCTCCGTGAGTATTCCGATGACGCCGTCGGCGGCGGTGATTGTCGCCATCACCTCGAATTGACGCTGGTAGGTGACCGTCTTTCCGGACTCGAGCAGCACCACGCGCTGCGAGGGCTCCTTCTGCCCCAGTTTCATCGCCTTCAGCGCGGTGGCAAGCTGACGGAGCGACACTGAACTATCGTCCAGCATGATGGTGCCGCCGTCCAGCGCCACTGTGGGAGTCTTCTCCGCCTGCTGCGCCGTGTCAGGCTTGCTCGCCGGCAACTCAGTGGTCAGCCCGGTCAGTTTCTGAATCTGGGTGGTCAGGATGAAAAAGATGATCAGCAGAAAGGCAATATCCGAGAACGAATCCAGCGGCAGCGGCAGCTCTTTCTTCTTCTTCTTTACTATGAATGCCATAATGCGTGGTCCCGTATTGAGCCTAAACTATTTCGCTTTGAGGCTGGAGTGCTTGATTGTGATGTAGTCGAGCAGCTCGGAGGCAGACTCTACTATCTCAGTTTCGATCGATTCGGCGCGCGTGCTGAAGTAGTGGTATGGGATCACTGCGCCCATGGCAATCATGAGTCCGGCGGCGGTCGTGATCAGCGCTTCGGAGATACCGGAGGCGACGAGGGTCGGGTCCATGGATGCGGCCGAGGCGATCGCGTCGAACGAGCTGATCATGCCGGTGACCGTTCCGGTCATGCCGAACAGCGGCGCGGAACTGCCGACGAATGCGAGGACATTCAGCCGCGTGTTAACGGACAGTACGGCTTGATGGCTGTAGTCCTCCATCGCATCCTGAACAACCGCTCGCAGCGAATCGACGCGTCCGGCGATGTCTTTGTGTTTCATGTATGACTGCAGCCCGGCCGCCATGACGGCAGATACTGGGCCAATCGTGTTGAAGCATAGCGCTAGCGCCTCCTCCTCCTGACCGTCGCGCAGCATGGCCAGCACCTTGGCGCGCAGCGTTCGCACATCCACCAGTTTATTGGCTCTAAATGCCACGAACCGGTCGCACACAACAGCCAGGGCCAGGACGCTCAGTACCAACAGCGGGATCATCATGAACGATCCCTGAATTATCAGTTCCAACATTTCTCATATCTCCTATGGTTTTTTCTATAAATTATCTGTTCCAACATTTCTCATATCTCCTTTGGTTTTGTCTATTCCGATGCTTCTTCTTGTCGGACCCTGTCCAACACCTGCCTGCCTTCCAGCGGCGGCATCCTGAGGGTGCGCAGCTCGGCATTCTCATTGCTCGCCAGCACCAGTTCACTCATCACCGCGTTGTATTGGCTGGCGCCCAGATTCGCCAGGGCGAACTGTTCCAGGTGCGGCTTCTTGCCGTACGCGAACACCATGAGCCGGTCGCCCACGACTGCGAGCCACAACGGTGCCCCGCCCCACCATGGGTTGCACCATTGCCCAACATCCATGCGCGACTTCGTCCGGAACAAACACTCGGGTTCGAGATCCTCTCGAAAGCGGTCCAACATAACACGTTCGTTCCTAGTCATCGCGCCACACCGCCGGGTGATCACACCCGCTATGCCCCGGCCAACCCACCGCATGACGTTGGCAAGCGGTGAAGCAGCGCGCAGGACAAGCACGCCCAGCCACCAAAGTACATTTTGTATCGTTTTCGGCATCTTCACTTATCTTCCTGCAATTCTTGGACAGCCGATATGAACGCATCGTCACCCAACTTCCCACGCGCATATTTGGCCCACTTCGTTTCCGGGTAATTCCAGTTAAGGCGCTTCCAGATGCGAAACGCGTCCAACATCGTGGTAGCCGGACGTTTCTTCAAGATTTCTTCTTCGGCCTGCTCGGCGTACACCAAGCCGCACCAGTACATGGCCTCGGCGACCAGGTTTTTCTCACTGCGGTCACCGTTGATGACCGCCATGAACTGCTTCTTGCTGCGCTTGAAATCCTTGACCTTAAGGTAAGCTTTGCCCGAGAGCAGCAGCGTCTTGCTGGCGAGCCGATGCTTGGGGAAACGTTCCGACAGGCGCCCGTACACCTCGGCGGC
The DNA here is from genome assembly GCA_013215875.1 of Lentisphaeria bacterium. Classification (GTDB taxonomy): domain Bacteria; phylum Verrucomicrobiota; class Lentisphaeria; order JABSQK01; family JABSQK01; genus JABSQK01. Next base: position 417 of record JABSQK010000536.1, on the reverse strand, counting down.
CGTGATATAGGACTCATCCAGCTTCCATGCAAGCTGCTTTCGCTTAACCGCGTCCTCCTCTACTGCCAGCTGGTCCTTGAGCTCTTTACACTTCGTAATAAAATACTTCCCGAGCCGCGCGATGGTATCTGCGACCAGCGGGTTGCCGGGATACTTGTACGACAGTTTGACGTATTCTTCGCAGGCTTGGTCGATTTGCCCGATCTTCTCCAGCATCAGGGCCTTATTGAACTGGGACTTAGGCGCATATTCACTGTCGGGGAAAGAGGAGACGAGGTTGCTGAAGCCCTGCAGCGCTTCGGCATGATGCGCCTTGGCTATCGCCGTATCCGAGCTTGCATTCCCAAGTTCCAGGGAGAGTTCGGCAAGCAGGTATTCGGCCTGGGCTCTGGCTTCATTCTCCGGGTAGTCCCGGCT
>JABSQK010000535.1 GCA_013215875.1 Lentisphaeria bacterium | reverse complement strand
GATGAGTTATCCGGTGCCTTTCAGGGAATGGTTGCAGAAATCCCAATCGTCACAATATGAATCAGTGAAGGAATCAGCATTGTTTAAAAAGTACTTTAATGAGTCCGCAATTGAACAATTATTTCAAACGAACAGCCATAAGTTATGGCTGATTCACAATCTGGTAAAATGGCACGATAGTTTGAGCTAACCCGGATTTTGAATCGCAGAATATTATTAGTCCTTTGATTCCACATCGGCAAATCCTGACAAGCTCATCAAATAAGCTTTTTGAGTGAGTTGCCAGATAACCCCAATCCCCCAATAAAATTCATGCACTGTTGTTAGATCATTCTCAGTCTTACGCGTTTTTGCCTCGCCCTCGATTGAATGCAATATTATTTTATGCCCCTTTTTTACCGGCCAGTTGGGAAAACGATAAATATTCCGGGTGGATTGTGAGAAATCGCCTTGCTGATTTATTGAGGTATCGCTGACCATGTATATCATCAAATTGGTATCTTCAATGGCTGTAAAGTGAATAATTTCCAGGTGAGATTCGACTTTATCAATTTTTAATGCAGGCGTTAAATCCATGGTGATTCCTCTGTCTTCACTTAATGGAATCGCAGTTTCCGTACCAAAGATATCTCATGCCAGTTGACTATTTTTTTGTGGCATGTACAGCTTTGTCTGGGTATTATATTCTTAGAGGAATTGCCTGGTTAATTGGCAACATTTGAATAATTATTTCGCAGTCCATTCATCTGACCGCCAATGTGATTGGAGGGTAAATATATTTTCTCCACATTCGATAAGCCTTTCAAGAGCTTATTCATATCACCGGACACTCTCGCATCATATAAATTAAGCCACTTAAGTTTATTTAGCTTGAGCAGATCATTTACAGAAATACTGCAGGAACGCAAATCCAGTCGATTCAACATGGGATATGTTTGCAAATCCTTAATGATTTCCCCGGTAAGTCTCTGTCGGCTTAAATCTAAATGCCAGATTTCATCCTTATAAGGGGCAATCTTTTTATAAGCCTTTGAAAAATTATGAGGTTCTACATAACGTAAAATAAATCCGTAGCCATAGTGCCCATAATATGTAATGACTATATTTTCATCGTTGAAGGATTTCTTTACTTTTGCATCCAACTTTGGCGCTTTTGCTGTTCCACCAGCTTTACGAATCAGTGGTTTACCATCATTCATAATAGCCCCTTGCTTTATCCATTTAAACAGCAGGGTTGTTTTTGCTTTGCTTAGTGCTTTTCCTTCCGAAGGCATTTTATCTTCGTCGCCATCAGGAAGCACTGTCGTTGAATAGAGGGGGCTGTCATTTGGATCACCAGGAACGATGATCCCTTTTCTCATTACAGATTTGCGAATTTCCGCCGGACTATCAAGACGGATCTTACCCTTCTTTTTCTTAGGTCCGTGACATTTTACACAGGACGACCTCAAGATAGGTGCAATTTTACTGTACGTAATTTTTTCCGCGCCCTGAAGTACGAAAATAAAGCTTAAAAAGAGAAGATGAAATCGCATCAACTAAACAGAGCTTTTATTGGAACACCCTTGTTTGCAATCCTGAATGGACGGCCGGTTGACGAGTAGGTGACCTTTGTTGGATCAATGCCCAGAGCATGCGCGATGGTGGCATTAAAGTCTGTCACATCAACTTTATTTTCGATAACATTTTCACCGCGTTTATCAGTTTTGCCATAGACCGTACCGCCTTTAATACCGCCACCAGCCATGAGCCCTGAAAACGCTCTTGGATAATGGTCGCGACCACTGTTTCCATTGATCGTTGGTGTGCGGCCAAACTCTGTAGCAACTACAACCAGTGTTGATTCCAGTAAACCACGCGATTTTAAATCACGAAGCAGTGTTGCCAAAGTCCTGTCCAGTAATGTAGCCTGAGACTCGAAACGATCGAAATGGTCAGCATGTGTATCCCATCCACCCATTTGTACTTCAACAAAACGTACGCCATGTTCAACCAAACGGCGGGCCAGCATCAAACCTTGTCCAAAGCCACCACCATATGCGGCACGAACATTACCTGGTTCTGCGCCAAGATTAAATGCCTGTAGATCACGGGATTTCATTAATTTTAGAGCTGCCTCATACACATCTACATACGCATCCATACTTTTGCTTTTGTGTACCTTATGAAAATCCTCATCAAAGGCCTGTGCCAGTTTGCGACGCTGTGCGAATTCCGTACTATTCGTATGACGGATTTTTGAGTTTGCCAGTCCATCATTCGGATTTCCAACAACCAAAGGTTGGTAGACGGATGGGAAAAAGCCTCTGCCAGCGCTTGCTCCACCACCGATATGTACACTTGGCGGTAATGACGGATGGTGCTTACCACTCATCTTATGAACCCAGGCACCCAAACTGGGATGCTGAATGGTGGCACGCTTACGATAACTCGTATGCATGAAGTAATTGCCTTCCTCGTGTGCACCCTGGTTTGTCGATAATGAACGAATCAAGGCAAGACTTTCCGCCTCTTTAGCAAGTTCCACAAAATTATTTCCAAATGTCATATTATCGACCTTAGACGTTAAGATCTCTGTCTCACCCATGACTTCTGCATTGCTTTTGGGATCAAAGCTGTCCACATGACTAATACCCCCTGAAAGGTAAATATAAATAACAGCCTGGGCCATTCCCCCGGCCATTTCGGGTGGTGCTTCATCGCCCCATAGAGGATTCATTCCCACACTCAGTCCAAATGTTGAAAGGGCAAGTGACTTGATAAAGTTACGTCGGCTTAGTTCATCTGTATTAGGTAGTTTCATAGTTTAATCCACAAATAAAAATCGTTGAGTTTGAGTTAGTGCTATGGCGATTCTCTGAAGACCAGCAGTACGTCCTGCTCCTTTAATGGCCGCCTGAGACAGTTCTTTATCCCGGGCACTTGGATAGCGTCCTAATAAGGATAAAAATAAACAGTCGATTGCATCTGCATTTGTCTTCTGCTTATTCAGGGTTTTCTTAAATTCATTGTTATCCCAAAACAGGCTGGGTCCATTGTTGCCGTTTAACATAATCAATGCTTGCGGTACTGAGGCATCTCTGTTGGAATTGTTTACCAGTTGTCTATCAGATGCACCATACACACGCAGCTCATGCCCTGGGCCAACAGGTGAAACCATTTTGCTCGATACCATTAAGTATTTATCATATTTATAATCGAGGCCTGTCTTAGCCCTCTTCTTAACAACGTCTTTATCTTTTTTGACAATCTTTCCGGCATTTTTTGAAGGACCAGTGAACTTCCGCTTATTCTTTTTTTCAGCCATCATCATACTGTTTTCAAGTGCAGCCTGGCCAAAGATTTCAGTAAAGATCTTATTCGCTTCATTTGTATGCTCTCTGATTTTAGCATTGGCCTGGTTTCGTTCAGCGCCTGCCATATCGCGAATTTTCTTACGCAGCCAGGCAATTTTTAAGTCCAATGGTTTTGTACGCTGTTGCAACTCTGCCATTTTTTTG
>JABSQK010000534.1 GCA_013215875.1 Lentisphaeria bacterium | reverse complement strand
TTACGGGCCACGCTGCTTCGATTTTTAATGATTTAAATAGTGCTGGCATAGCATCCAGAGCCTTTTTTAATTCAGCTTTATAATCGAAAAGAGGCTCTTTAAAAGTAGTTTCATATAGTAAAGACCCTGGATCACCAAATACCTCATAATTATAAAGGCTTTCTATGCCTGTCTTTTTTATATAATATTTTCTCAGCCTCGCTTCGTCCGAGTAAAGCTTGGTCACGAATTTATCTCTGTCTTTAAAGAGTGCCTGTACAGTATTATCAGATACTTTTTTGAAATTACGAATACGAGTAACTGTACCTGGAAGCGAAATAACAAGTGCATCTAACTCTTTAGCAAATAACAGATTAGGCCTAAAACCGGAGCGACTAGACAAAAACCCACTTTTATACTCATCGAAATCTCGCGGAAAATCACGATCCTTATTTTTTAGCTCAAATAGCATTTTTTTGCCGTTTACAGAAATGTCTGGCTTTCTGGATAATAAATGAATATAATATGTACCCATAAGCGTTTTCAGTTTTTCATAATCCTTGAAGTACAGGGTAGCCGATAAATCGACATAATCTTTATGATGTTTTATTTGAATATCACTCCAGGCATCGACACCTTTAAAGGACAAAACCAGCTTCTTGAGATTATCGCGAATCAAATAATTGATTCGCCCTTTTGATTTTATCTCTTTTAATTTTACGGTTTTGTAATTGGAATCTGATATACGCCCGGAAATGATGAGTTTGCCACTTAAGTCCGGATTAAAATAGAAATGAAGTTTTACCTTGGATAGATCATTATCACAGGAAGATAGTAGTCCCATTAGAATCACTACTGTTACTGAGTGGATCATTTTGCTCATAGGTTCTCCATTCTATATTCCCATACGTAAAGATAGCATAATAATATCAGCTTCAAAGAGATTTAGCCGGAAAGTCACTATATGCGAAGGATTTTTGATGAAGCCCTCCAGTGCCAATTGAAACAGTGAATTAATCTTTATTCGACAGAGTTTTCGAGCGCGCCGATTTTGCTGATTTCCACTTTTACCTGATCGCCCGGTTTTAGAAAGGTACCAGTGGTTGCTCCGACGCCAGCGACTGTGCCAGTGCTGATTACATCGCCAACTTCTAGGGTGGCAAAGGCACTGATGTATTCGATGATTTCGGGAATTTTGAAAATCATTTGTGAGCTGCTGCAATTCTGTTTTCGTTCGCCATTGACGTAGGTGGAAATATTTACATCATGCGGGTCGGTCAATTCATCGACGGTAACGATCCATGGGCCCATGGGGGCAAATGTATCGCACCATTTTCCATTGAGCCAGTCGAACCACAGGTCCTTATCGCGGCTGTCCGTGCGATCCCATATCTTCAATTGTCGTTCGCTTACGTCGTTCATAATGGTATAGCCAGCAACATAGTCCATGGCAACATCCCGTTTTACAGCACTGGCCCGTTTCCCCATAACCACTGCTAGTTCACCTTCCCAGTCAATCGCATTGCCAATGGCTGGTATTTTGATGGCATCGCCGGGGCCGATAACAGTATTGCTGGGCGGTTTAAAAAATACCCGAGGGGTTTGTTTGTCCTGTTCCTGCAATTCATCGTGGCTCTCTATAATATGGGCCTCATAATTTCCAGCCAGAGCAAAGATTTTGCCCGGATAAATCAGCGGTGCTGTCAGACGTACATCATTGAGTGGAATTGTCTCTGTGATCGACTCAAAATAGTGCTGTAGCTCAGCGGTACTGAGCGCGAGCAATTCGAAGATCATTAAATCCGATACGGAAACTAAAGTGTCTGAAATGAGTCCACATTTAATTTTATCATCATGAAAAAACTGGCATAACTTCATAGGAAAGTCCTTCTATTTACCTCTATATTACAGTCTAAAGCGGAGATTTACAACTGTTGGCAAAATTCGATATCTTGCTACTTGTATGGGGGGCTTTTAGAATTAATATAAGACTCGCTTTATTGCGTGGAAGGGTTCCCGAGTGGCCAAAGGGGGCAGACTGTAAATCTGCTGGCTCAGCCTTCAGAGGTTCGAATCCTCTCCCTTCCACCAATTTTTTCTTTCCGTAAATTCAGCCGGTTTTTTTATGCCAAAAAATCAAATTAATCCTGCCGAGTCATTAAATCTCAAATTTTCAAGCCCAATAAATATTTAAAATTTTTGGGGTTTAATTATTCGATCTTTGTTATATAATTAAGTCTAAGACACGTGCATTTACTAAGTTCTACACGTATCAGACTGTTTATTCAGTCGACTGATTTTTGCAATTTTAATTTCTATTTCTAAGGAGCTTTTATGAATCTGGATAAGGTCTTGAAAGATGAGATGCGGCGTCTCGCCCGAAGTGAAGTCAATAGAGCAGTAGATCCCCTGAAACAGGAAATCCTCGAATTAAAACGCCAAGACCGACTGATTTTGTCTGAGAAAGACGAATTGGAAAAGACGCTTAAAGTACGAGATAATGGAACGACTGGTGATGACAATTTACATGGTAATCTTGGCAAGCGCCGCGTAGGTCCCAAATCCATCCGGTCACAACGTCGTCGTTTAGGTCTGAATTTACAGGAATTTGCTATTTTGATTGATGTAAACCAAAACTCAATTTTCAACTGGGAACATGGCACATCCAAGCCGCGTACAGCAGCTGTTGATAAATTAATCGAGGTGCGCAAACTGGGCCGTAAAGAAGCACGGCGTATCGTTGAGGATAAGCTGAATTTATCAGGTAGTGAATCTTAAACAGGGCGTAAAGGGCAGCGGTACTGCTTTAAAATAAAAATGGTGCCGCGAGACAGAATCGAACTGTCGACACGAGGATTTTCAGTCCTCTGCTCTACCGACTGAGCTATCGCGGCACCTAAATTGGTACACCCTGAGGGAGTCGAACCCCCAACCTTCTGATCCGTAGTCAGACGCTCTATCCATTTGAGCTAAGGGTGCAATTTCAGAGGAGCTTACACTAGTTATTAAACGAATTCTTGCAAGGGGATTTAAACTAAAATAGAATTATTATGGAGATACAATTTCTCGGAACATCGGCAGCAACTCCTGCCAGAAACAGAAACCTGACTGCCCTGGCTTTGCGCCCGGATCAGCACAAGGACTGGTACCTTTTTGATTGCGGCGAAGCAACCCAGCATCAGATCATGAAGAGCCAGTTTTCGCTTGCCAAACTATCCAAAATATTCATCAGCCACCTGCATGGCGACCACTGGTATGGCCTGCCTGGATTGCTAAATACCCGTAGCTTATATGGCATGTCCGAACCCCTGCAAATATATGGGCCGCAGGGAATTGAAGAAGCATTGCGCACAATTCTCAGGTTTTCAGGAGCGAATCCAAGCTTTCCCATCGACTTTATCGAAATTACTGAATCCGGTCTCGTTTATGAAAATGACAGCGAAACAATATCGGCCAGGGCGCTTTCACATGATTTACCCTGCTATGCCTATATCTTTGAAGAGTGCGAGCGCCTGGGTGAAATTGATGCGGAAGCACTAAACGGGATGGCCTGCAACCCGGCCCTTTATATGGTGATTTGAAAGCTGGGAAGACAGTCGAATCCGATGGAAAGACCTACAATCCAAGCGATTACATGGGGGCGACTCAAAAAGGTGCCAAGGTGATAGTTAGCGGTGATAATGACAGCCCGGACTTATTAGCGGATGATGTGACGGATTTGACATTGCTTATACATGAAGCAACTCACACAGAGGAAAGCATGGCAAAGCTGGACTATCAATCTCGCCACAGTACGGCCGCCAAAGTTTCCAGTTTTGCAGAAGAAGCCAATATTCCAGCGTTGATCTTAACACATATTAGCCCGCGATTTGAAACGGATGCTGAAATAATCGCGGAAGCGAAAAAGCATTATAGTGGAAATCTGCATGTGGCGGCAGATTTTATGCGACTTACAATTTCAAAAAATGTACTGACTATTCACCAAAGTGAGCTTTAAACTCATCGACTGTAATGGTGTATTTTTCTTTGCAAAAATTACAGTTAATCTTTAAGTCATCGCCTTTTATCGCTATATCCAATCGATCCGCAGCAGGCAATACCGCCAGGGCATTTATCATCTTTTCTTTTGAGC
>JABSQK010000533.1 GCA_013215875.1 Lentisphaeria bacterium | reverse complement strand
TCGCGCTCCGGAGTTTCCAAAACCGGGATTGGCCGTCCCTGTTCAGATCTGCCTATTTCACGATATGTCAGGAAATCAAAATAATCGGCAAGTTCTATACATTTGCGCACCACTTCATCCGGTTCTTCCAACGGAGCCGAAGCCACCCAAACCTGTTCCTTGGGGGCCAGATTAATTTTGATATCCACATAGTCGCGATCATCACTTGTCGCATCTGCCCAGGTCCAGGCACCGAATTTTTTGATCCAGTGATGCGGCGCCAAATACTGGCGACCCGCAGGGCTAAAGAGAAAACGCAGGGTGATCGTTTGTTCCGTATCGCTTAAGTTGTTTGCACGAACACAGAAACTATATTCTTTAGGTACCCCTGCACCATCAAAATGTTCATCAAGAAAATCCTGAAACCAATCCGGAAGAATTTCAGGTTTAAATCCAATCTCAAAGAAATTTGGCTTGAGTTCCTTTATTTCACCAATGCTGGAGCATTCGAAATCGTCATCCAATTGAATCGATTTTTCGCTATCGAGAAATATCATAGAATTCCTGCTTGAGATTAATGAACGGCCACATCACCGATGCGCAGCATTTCTGCATCGAGCTTTTGCGTCATCTCTTTTACAACCTCAGCATAGTCACTGTCATTGTACAAATTGAAAAGTTCGAGCGGGTCTTTTTTTAAGTCAAAAAGTTCCCAGTCTTTTTCTTCATATGTACCGGGGTTTGCGCCTTCTTCGCCGAGGTCTTCATTGTACCAATAAATTATCTTGTAATCTTCAGTGCGAATACCGTAGTGGGCATATGCATTATGGCAGTCATCTTCATTCATCCAGTATCGATGGTAAGCCACATCGGTCCAATCATCCGGAGTATCCCCTTCGAGCAATGGACGAATGCTGCGACCCTGCATATAATTGGGTTCGGTGAGTTCTGCATAGTCGAGAAATGTTTGCGCAAAATCTACATTCTGCACCATATCTTTATTTACAGTGCCTGCTTTTACACCTTCTGGATAACGCACGATGAATGGCATTTGAAAACTTTCTTCATAGATAAAGCGCTTATCAAACCAGCCATGTTCACCGAGATAAAATCCCTGGTCCGAGGTATAGATGACAATCGTATTTTCTGCCAGACCTTCTTTGTCAAGCCAGTCTAGCATACGCCCAACGTTTTCATCCACACTGTGCACACACTGCAAATACTTGCGCATGTAACGCTGATACTTAAAGTATTTTAATTCTGCAGCAGTTTCAAAAGTAAATTTATCCCCTGTCACTTTGCAATGCAGTTCGAGCCCTTGAGGATCTTCCGGCACACAGCGACCGCCACCGCAACCCATATGAGGTCCGGGTGATTCTGTTAACTCCACCAGGTCCAAATCGTGATAAGTCATATCGCGCGAAATGCGCATGACTGCTTCTTCAGCAGCCTTGGCGCGGTTTTTATAATCATCATCAAATGTTTCTGGCACGGGAATTTCATCGAGGTATAAGCTGCGGTGTTCCGGTTTTGGATCCCATGCCCGATGCGGCGCCTTATGATGGCACATCAAAAAGAAAGGTTTTTCTTTATCCCTGTTTTCGAGCCAGTTTAAACATTTGTCTGTAATGATGTCTGTCACATAGCCTGGTTCTTGAATGGGCTTTTCCATTTCTGCGAATTTAGGATCTATGTAGTCGCCCTGTCCTGGTAATACAGACCAGAAATCAAATCCCGTCGGCCAGTGTTTGGGTCCCTGGCCGAGATGCCACTTACCAATCATTGCAGTTTGATAACCACCAGCTTTCAGGTGCTTTGCTACATTTGGTAAGCGGTTATCGATATGTGTAATCAGGGTTGTTACTCCGTTTATATGATTGTGAGTACCGGTTAAAATTGCTGCGCGACTCGGCGTACAAATAGAGTTTGTCACATAGCAGTGATCAAAGCGCATCCCTTCATTGGCAAGGCGATCAATGTTTGGGGTGGTATTTACCACACTCCCGTATGCACCAATTGCATTTGCAGCATGGTCATCACACATGATAAAAAGAATGTTAGCTTGTGTCATTTATGGTCCTTCTTTATTTAATAGTATTTTAATGAACAGTTAACTTATTAAGTCCGGCGATAGAATCAAGCAATAATAGGGCTTTCTGAATAAGTCCTAGCCTGATTAATTTTACTTTTTCACGTTTACCGATCTCAGCGCTCAGGGTAGCGCGGCCGCTATGAGCCCCAAGTGCTTGGTGAACCGAAGGTGAATGAGCATGTAAGCATCTTTAGGCTGCGTTTTTTAACAGGCCCGTAGCGCCTGTTTTACTTCATAAATTGTAGCGAAAGTGTGAAATGCAATAGTAGATACTTTTATGAATTATTCAGGCTAGATATAGCGTTGAATAAACGCAACTGTTTTTTCATTTATATTTCCCATAAATGGCGGGTCGGCATGCTCGATATAGAGTTCATAATCAAGCCCCAGTTCCTTGTAGCGGTCAGCCAAAATTTCCTGATGCCGGGGTGTATGTAAATAAACCGTCATATCCTTATCCCATTTCTCATAGGGGCAGCGGGTCCAGAGTAAAAGAGGACATGAGTCACTGCGAATCAAGCCACGCATATCGAGCTTATCACGCATTTCCTGATGTTCATCAAGAAATGTCGTTGCCTCATCTTTCAAATGATAAATAAGGTGTGCTTCACTAGTATTTCCCGGTGGCAACGGGCCAATCCACTCTTCCCACTGACAAAAATCGTACGAAAACTGGCCATCAAAAGATGCCATCACTTTTACCTTTCCTGCTTCTGGCCCAAGCCCCGTACACAGCGTCAGGCCGGCACCGGCAGATGCACCAATTAAGCCGATACGATCAGCAGACAAATTCCAATCAGCAGATTCACAATGACGCATTACTTTTGAAACATCCGTGATAAGCTCGACCAGCGGGGTATCGTCGATAAAGCGGTAATTTGCTGAAATCACAGCGATGCCTGCATCGAGAAAACCCTGGCGTAATTCGTCTTCAATAGAGGATTTATCACCGCTGTTAAATCCACCACTGTGAAAGTAACAGACCCAAGGTTGATCAGCCAGCGCATCATCGTAGCTGATATCCAAAATCTGCCGCTCGTGCTCACCATAGGAAATGTCATTTAGTTCAATAATCATAGACAAATGAGCATAGACGCGAGTCGCAAAAATTCAACTCTGTAGATAAATGATCTCAAGCAAATTGCTTCTTGTTAATCTAAAAATTACTTGTATAATAAACCGACTATTAAAAGGAAAATTCCATGAAAATAAAAGATATACGGGTATTACCACTTCGCGGAGAAACACCGGATGGTGGCTGGGATGCACGGATTCTCGATGACGAAACAAACCTTCATACACTCATTGAACTGATCACCGACGAAGGCGTTACAGGCCTCGGTAGTGTTTTCACTTCAGCAAAACTCGTTGAAGGATCACTCGATATATTAAAAACTTTTATTGTCGGTGCATCTGCCCTCGACCCGGCTGCTGTCAGCGAGACCTGTCACCAGCAAACATTTTGGCAAGGCCGTGGTGGTGCCATTACCCATACCATTTCAGGCATCGATATTGCCCTCTGGGATATTTTTGGAAAAGTGACTGGCCAGCCTATCAGTAGACTATTGGGCGGACGCCACCGCGAACGTATTCGTCCTTACGCATCCATGCTTATGGCCGAACCGGAACTTATGAAAGAGCGCATCCAGGAAGCCATCGGGCGAGGATTTAAATCATTCAAAATTGGCTGGGGTCCATTTGGCCGGGTAAATGCTCAAATGGATGAAGCCATCGTTTGTGCAGCGACTGAATGCCTCAGTGAGGGCATGGAACTCATGGTCGATGCTGGCGGCTCAGATGCCTTCTGGCCCCATGGTTACAAATGGGCTATTAATACATCCGATATG
>JABSQK010000532.1 GCA_013215875.1 Lentisphaeria bacterium | reverse complement strand
TTTTCAAACATACAAAACGCGAAGACCTTTATATTACCACTAAAATTGGTCCGGACAGCGATGTAAATAAATTTAAGAAGAATTTTGAAACCAGCATGAATTTGCTCGGCCTGGATTATCTCGACAATCTCGACTTTCACGGACCCGGTAGCTATGACTCAATCAAGCCGGCTATGGGAAAGGACGGCTGCCTTGGCTTTGTAAGAGACATGATGGATCAAGGGGTTGTGAAACATTTTGGTTTTTCCACCCATGGCTATCCTCAAGGCGTGATGGATCTGGTAAATACGGAAGAGTTTGAATCGATAAACCTGCACTATTACTATTTTTATCAAGGTCTGGAACACGTTGTTAAACGCGCCAGAGAATTGGACATGGGAATCTTTATCATTAGTCCCAATAACCAGGGCGGTCGTTTACACAGTCCCACCGATAAGCTTGTCGAAGCCTGCTCACCACTGCACCCCATGCATTTCACCCATCGCTGGTTATTGAACAAAGATGATGTGCATACACTTTCATGCGGACCCGCAAACCCTGAACATTTGGATCTGCTTCTCGCTGAAGCGGATTACGATGGCATGGGCGAAGCGCGGGATGAATTTGAAATAGTCATGGCCAATATGGACAAGGTATACCGCTCAACAGTCGGCGACGATTTCTGCACAACATGTAACCTTTGTCTGCCGTGCCCCGAAGACATTAATATTCCTGGTTTACTAAATCTAAATAATATGACGACGGCATTTGAAATGAAAGAGTATGCCCAGGGTCGTTACAGTCATGTCGAATCGAATGGTGCCTGGGTGCTAGGCATGAAAGGGGACAAGTGCACAAAATGTGGCGACTGCCTGCCACTTTGTCCGGAAAACATTGATATTCCAAATGCCCTTTGGCGAACCCATGAACGACTACATACAGATAAGGTTGGCCGCCCGCGTTGGGAACACGAAGGCGATTTGACGGGTAATAAGCTGAGCAAATCTTGAGTATCCGCGACTGATTGATTTCTTGGCAGCGATTTAATACCACAAATAGTATAATATTTTCGACTTTAATAATTCGATTATTTGAATTTAAAATGCCTTCTTACCTCAACCCCATAGCAGACACCATTGTATACTTTTAATTAAATTCAGTATTGGCTCAATTTATGCGGTAGTTCATGGACTCATAATGTTTATAAAGACTTGAAATTGGTCAATAAAACACTAGGTCCCTCTGTCCTTAAAAACTTGGAAATGGGAAATGTTTTTTTGGTAAAAAAGGCAATGGCAACACTTGAAAGAAAATGTAATTTTTACGAACTGTTGGGGAGTAAGGTTTAGTTAATAAAACTTTAATAAAGGCAGTATTTTTTCATGACATTAAAACTTAAATTTAATATCGCATTAGGATCTATATTTGTATTTGGCTTGCTTGTAACGAGCTTCATAACAAATAAAATTCTGCATACAAATGCTAAAAATAATGTAATTGAGCGTGCCGGATTAATGATGGAATCTGCAACCGCGGTTCGTACATATACAGTCGAAGAGGTCAAGCCACTGATTAAAGATCAACTTGAAGAAACCTTCCATCCACAATCTGTACCATCCTATGCTGCTACAACAAACTTCAATATGCTGCGTAAAAATTATCCGGAATATTCGTATAAAGAAGCAACCCTGAATCCGACGAATCCAAAAGACAGAGCCGTAGATTGGGAAACAGATATTATAACGCAATTTGGCAATGATACAGACTTGAAGCAAATTGTTGGTGAAAGAGAAACCCCTACAGGCCTATATCTCTACTTAGCCAAGCCGATTCGAATTACAAATGCAGATTGTCTGGTTTGTCACAGTGTGCCAGGCAACGCACCCAAATCGATGATAGATAAATATGGTGATTCAAATGGCTTTGGCTGGAAAATGAATGAAGTGGTTGGCTCCAAAATTGTTAGTGTGCCGCTTTCACTTCCTATCAAGCAGGCGAATGATACGTTGAAGACCTTTATCACTTGTTATGTGCTAGTATTTATGGTATGCTTTTTATTCATGAACTTCTTTATCAGTTTCATGATTATGCGACCCATGAAAAAAATGCTGGATATTGCAGACCATGTGAGTAATGGGGAACTGGACGCAGACGAGTTCGAAGATACAGGAGGAGACGAGATTTCTCAATTGGGCGGTTCATTCAACCGTATGCGCCGTAGTCTTGAAAAAGCAATGTCGATGATTGATGAAGACGACGATGACGAATAATCATGGCTGATGAAACCACAATTCTTGAATCCGGCTCGGTGTTTTCCCACTTTCGTCTTAAAGAAAAATTAGGACAGGGTGGCATGGGTGCAGTTTATCTTGCTGAAGACCTTACACTCTCTCGATCTGTTGCCATAAAAATAATGAACTCTAACCTTCTCGATGTGGAAGAAGGCGACATGATTGAACAGCGCTTCATTCGTGAGGCCAAACTTGCAGCCAGTATCAATCATGTAAACATTGTTCAGGTTTATGAAGCAAACTTCGTCAGTGACCCATGGTTCATTGCGATGGAATATATCGAAGGGAATAGTCTGGGAAGCCTGCTTAAATCCAATGGACCATTTACCGCAATTTCCGTAATGAATCTTCTTGATCAAGTGTGCAAAGGACTTCAATATGCCTGGGAAAAATATCATGTCGTACACCGGGATATAAAACCACAAAATTTAATGCTAAATAATGAAGGCACAGTTAAAATTGTTGACCTGGGATTGGCTAAGCCAATTATCGAAGCGGGAGAAGATGAATATGAACTTACTGGTGGAATGCCAATTGGTACACCCTATTACATGGCGCCTGAACAAACACTTGCTGAAGACATTGACCATCGTTGTGACATCTTTTCTTTAGGCACAACAATCTATCAATTATTATCTGGTAAACATGCTTTCAAAGGCAAAACACCCATAGGAATTTATAATAAAAAAGTCGCACAGAAATATGAGCGACTCTCTGAGGATATTGCCCCGAAGGAATTATCTGCGATTATCGAAAAGATGATGAAGCCGGATTTAGAAGAGCGTTATGCAACATACGGCGAGCTGATTTCAGATGTAAAGGAACTCCAAAAGCAGTATTCTGAAGACGAAATTCAGGCAAATGAGGAAACCATTCTATCCACCGCACCCTTAGCTAGAGATACCATGCCGGCTTCAGACGTATCGTCACCAGTGCCATCAAACTTCGACCGCGAAACCCTCAAGGCCCTGGCTGCTGAGATGGCTGTATTTATCGGACCGGTTGCTAAGCTGGTCGTTAAGAAAAAAGCGAAGAAATCAGACTCCATCAATCAATTGATTGATAAACTCTGCAAAGAACTGGAAACAGATGCAGAAAAAACCCAATTCCGAAAAAGAGTGAAAAAGTTCACGTCGTAATCTGGGCACGCGCTCGGCTCGAGCCTGTGTGAAAAACACCTTAGTGATCTTGTTTTTAGTTTATTTAAAATCCTATTTCCTTTATGATTTATTATGGAGTATATAAATGAAATTTATTAAAGGTGTACAACGGGATGAGGTGCTGCTTCTTCCC
>JABSQK010000531.1 GCA_013215875.1 Lentisphaeria bacterium | reverse complement strand
GAAGCAGACGAAGCAGACGAAGCTGAATCCGACTCATCTGATTCGCCGCCATCTGAAGACGATGACAAATCGGACAGGCAGTATCATCCCAAACATAATTCCGACGACAATTCTAGCCTCGCTTCCCGTATAAAAGGGTTCTTTGCAGGTGCTGAAACTAAAGAAGCACCTCAGCCAACTGAAAAAGCCCCAGAGAAAAGCTCAGAGAAAAGCAAGAGCGATTCAAATGAAAAAAATGATCGCAGAGGTAAGGGCGGTAACCGGAATAAAAGCAAGGGCGGCAACCGCAATGATAAGGGCGGACGAAATAAAGGCCGAAACGATAATGATAATCGCAACGATAATGATAATCGCAACGACAAAGATAATCGCAACGACAAAGATAATCGCAACGACAAAGGTGATCGTAACGACAAGGGTGACCGTAACGACAACAAAGGAAATAAGCAAAAAGGGAAGAAACAGGGCCGGAATAATCAACGCTCAAAAGGGAATAATCATGATGACCAAAATGATGATCGCTCAAATAAGCGCAATGATAAACGCCACGATAAGCGCCATAAGCGAAAGCCGAAACCCAAAGTTGACTTAAGCGAAATTCCCAAGAAGTTTTCTGTAAATACAGAAGTCGTCGTTCAGGTTACCAAGGGAATGATCGGTGACAAGGGCCCACGTGTGACCACGAATATAAGTATTCCGGGTCGTTATGTGGTATTGTTGCCAAATTCAGATCACCGTGGTGTATCAAAACGCATTCCCAATCGGGATGAGCGCAGACGCTTGCGTGATATTCTGGATTCAGCGAATTTGCCTGCAGGTATGGGCGTCATTTGTCGTACTGCGGGCGAAGGTCTCAGTGATAATGCCATACTTATGGATATTGAAGTACTGGTTGAAAAATGGGCCGAAGCAGAACGTTTAAAGGCCGGTGCAGCTCCTGTATGTATTTATCAGGAACCTGATTTGCTTGAGCGCTGTATACGTGATTTTTTATCTGAAGATATTGGTGAAATTATCTGTGATACAGAGGAAATGCATCAGCAAGCAGTGGATCTATTAAGTCGAGTCGATAAGGAACTGCGCCCACGGGTAATGCTTTATAGCAATCCGACCCCCATATTTCAGTTCTATCGACTAGCAGATCAAATACGAAATATCTTCCGCCGTCAGGTCCCGCTGCCAAGTGGAGCGGAACTTTGCCTGGATGAAACGGAAGCATTAATTGCCATCGATATCAACTCAGGAAAAAGCCGTGGTGGTAAAGATCACCCTGAAACCATCTTAAATACAAATATGGAAGCCGCAGACGAAATTGCCCGGCAATTGAAATTGCGCAATGTCGGTGGCCTGGTTGTCGTGGATTTCATTGATATGCGTTCACGCAAGGACCAGTATAAAGTCTACAGAAAAATGCGGGATTTGCTTGCAAAAGATCGTGCAAAGAGCAGGGTATTGCCAATATCCAGCCTGGGCTTACTGCAAATGACACGGCAACGTGAGCATGCCAGTTTGCAAGATGCGGTTTATGAAAAATGCAGCTACTGCCAGGGCCGTGGATTGTTAAAATCATCGACTACAATCAGTGTTGAATTGCAGCGTCGATTGCAAGAAATTCTTCGTCGGCATGAAGGCGAAAAAATGTCGATACTCGTACAGGTACATCCACGAGTATTGCAACGTTTGAAGAATGAAGATGCAGGAATTCTAGAACAAATGGAAAAAGAATTTGAGGGCGATTTACTGTTCCGGGCGGACGAAAATGTCCATCAGGAAGAATTTCACCTCTTCGATAACGTAACAGGAAAGGAAATTTAATTACGATGAATTACGACGAAAATGCTGCACTCTTATCAAGCAGTATCCCTGAACTTGGAGAACCCAAACGCGGAAAAGTCCGCGATATCTACGACCTGGGCGATAGCCTTTTACTCATTGCCACAGATCGCATAAGTGCATTTGATGTGGTCATGCCAAATGGCATCCCAGACAAAGGAAAAGTATTAACCTCGATCTCCAAGTACTGGTTCGATAGTATAGACTGGTTGCCGAATCATTTGATTACGATGAATACAGATGAGTATCCGGATGTACTTAAACCTTATGCCGCAGACTTGGACCAGCGCTCTATGCTGGTAAAAAAATGCGAACCATTGCCTATAGAGTGTGTTGCGCGCGGATTTCTAATTGGCTCCGGCTGGAAAGATTATCAAAAAACAGGCGCCGTATGCGGTATTTCATTGCGTGATGGTTATCAGATAGCCAGCCGGCTCGATGAGGTTCTTTATACCCCGGCAAGTAAAGCAGATGTTGGTGACCACGATGAAAACATCAGTTTTGAACAAACGGTGGAAATCGTCGGCCAGGAAGCAGCCGATAAATGCAAAGAGATGACCCTG
>JABSQK010000530.1 GCA_013215875.1 Lentisphaeria bacterium | reverse complement strand
CCTTGCTTCCCTTGCTTCCCCTGCTTTTATTGCTTTCCTTGGGCATAAATCCTTTGATTAAAAAAGCTTCTGATTGTGAAATCACCCAGCTGTAGGGTCGGGCAATAGAACTTTTGCTGTATCTTCGATAACCTTTGTCGGCTGCTGTTCCCCGATATTTGCTAATGAGTGGTGCCATCGCCATCAATGAAATAATACAGACAATAATCCAAGTGGCCAGGTCTTTCTTAATCACCTGAGTCAGTGCAGTTCGTGTCTTGTCCCAAATAAGCGAGACGATGAGAGCTACCAGAACTAAGAGTCCAAAAAAGAAAAAAGCATACACTGCACTCCAGACTTGCAAGACGAAGCAAGCGGCAAAGATTACAATCCAGCTTCGTCGACCATTCTGTTGCGGCGCAGACTCTTCCGAATCCAATATTCTAAATAGGGCTAATAATGCGATAAGCATGAAAAAGAAAGGGCAGAGCTGTGGATGCCCCCAGGACGATGATTTGATCGCAACGAAAAGCGCAGCTGCGGTCGAAGCCGAAATTCCAAGTTTCAAACCCTTGCGCAATAGAAAGTAAGCAGCGGCAAAGTTCAGAATGTAAATGCTAATAAACCACCATTGCATGGCGCTATGCGGCCCTACACCGAGGGAGCGAAAAATCCAATATGGGAATCCGAAGCCGAGCATGGTATCCGTAAAGGCGCTTGCAGTGGGGAAGGGATGAAAAATCGGCGCCTGCCAAAAATCTTTATGTGGAGCAACCTGCATGAGCCAACGATAACCATGTTCGAGGGTGAAATTTACCAGGCGAGCGTCCCCAAGTCCACCATGCATCTGCTTAAAACCAGAGAAGATTGCTGATCTATATTGGACGAGCACACTGACTAAGCACACTGCCCATGGCAGGAATTTCCATATGAGAGCTAAGCGAGGTTCTGGCGTTTCATTCACCGGTTCTTCTTCTGTATTCAACTGAATTTCCGTATTTAAAAGGTGTTTTGCTGCTGTGATTTTCAGGCGATGTGAGGATCAGTTCCTGATCATCGGACTTTCTTCACATTTCTACTGCTAAATTTGTTGAATTCATTTTAAACCCTCGTTGCTATATTGCAATTAAAGACCCGTATTTGTGTTCGTTTTTTGACGTTCTTTCATCTAATCATTAACGGTTGATATTTTAATCAGGGGTTTTACCTGGGAGCGAGCTTCGGAAGCATCAAAAGCCTTATGAATATCATCCAGACTAAAGGCATTATTTTCATCGATCCAGATAGAGGCAGCGAGCTTGCCTGCTTTCACCAAGTCGCATACGTCTTGATGCGCTTCGCCCTCGTCGTAGCCGCCCCCATATATGGTATAGGCGCCTCGGGCCAGTTCAGGTTTTATTTTTATAGAAACGCTATCATCCATGCCGTAAATTCCCAGAGTTCCACCATCGGCAACACAAGAGAGAGCGAGGTCAGTAGTTGCAGGCCTGCCAATAACATCGATAACTATGTCATATCCTGACGGAGAAAGAGCGAGCGCTTGTTCGTGTGCATCTTTGGCTTTGTAATCTATAAAGGCAGTAGATCCGACCCGTTTACTTTCGTTGATTCGATTGGACGAACCCAAAAGTACGATCTTTTTAGCAGCAAAATTTGCGGCGTGGTTTGCCATAGCCAGTCCATTTGAACCCGACCCGATGATCATGACACTGCTTTCCGTGGAGGGACCAATGCGAGTCATGTAGCTCAGGGTCTCACGCCAGGTGATGAACATGGTGCCCGCAGCTGGGCTGATACCTTCGGGTAGGACTTGGTTAACGGTGTGCGATGACCACTCTTTCTCATCGAGACCATCGTCTTTCATGGCTTGCCAGTCTTTGCCTAGAGTGTATTCGGAAAATCCGCCCCAGGCACTGTCGATACCATCAACGCCAGGATGCCCGACGCGTGTGATCATATCACCGACTTTAAAATGGCGCACCTTTGACCCCAGCTGAATGACCTTGCCGATGCTCTCGTGGCCGAGGATAGCTGGCAGTTTAATCCAGTTACAGAAGGGGGGATGATAGTGTAAAAGGTGAGTATCCGTGCCCGTACAAAGAGCACCATACTGTGTCTCGCAGAGAACATCGTAGTCCCCAGGTACAGGACCTTGTATGTCTTTAATGCTAAGTTTTCCGACTTCTTCAATGATTGCTGCTTTCATAGTGAACCATTTAATCCATTAGTAGTTAAGTGATCCGGGGCCTTTGTATCCACCGGGATTGCCAAGGCGTGATCCCAAACCGTTGGGCTCTTCATAAGGACGGAAGGGAACGCGGCTGGCAATCTCATCCAAGCGCGCCATAACGTCTGAGGGTAGATCACCCTTAGCAACAGCCGCTACGTTTTCTTCAATTTCTGAAACTGTGCGTGCGCCCATCAACACGGTATGCACGTCGTGATTCGAAAGCACAAAACGAATGGCCATTTCCGGAAGGGACATCTTAATATCATCACTCAAAGCGTAGAGATCTAAAAGTTGCTGACGGCGCGCAGGATGCAGCCAGTAGACTGAATCGTCGTACACGGCATCATATTTTTTGGCGAAGCCTCCCTGCTGTAAGGGAGAGCCAACAATAATGCCAAGTCCATTTTCTTTTGCCGCTTTTATGACAGTATCCTCAGCTTCGCGGTATAAGAGACTATAATTGAATGCGGTCAAAACGACGTCAAACTTGCCACTGCGAACGAGATGAGCCATTTCAGTGGTGCATGTTCCACCAAGGCCTAGGTGTTTAATGATACCTTGTCTTTTATAGTCTAATAGTACATCGAGAACGGGTCCTTCTACTTTTTGCATATCAGTCCACCAGTCAAAATGACCGGGGCGCTCTGGCTCGTGAACCATAAAAATTTCAAAATGATCCACACCCATGACAGTGAGAGAGTTTTCAATTGACGCCTTAATCACATCAGGATTCTGGGCTTCAAATGTTTCCGGATCTCCACCCACCTTGGTTGAAAGGATGGAAGGCGTTCCTGTTGTTTTGAAAATACGACCCATTACTTCTTCGCTTTTTCCGTAACCGGGAGCCGTGTCAATATAGTTGATACCAAGCTCATAGGCTTTATTTACCGTATCTATAGCGGAATCAATTTG
Organism: Lentisphaeria bacterium; assembly: GCA_013215875.1. Taxonomy (GTDB): domain Bacteria; phylum Verrucomicrobiota; class Lentisphaeria; order JABSQK01; family JABSQK01; genus JABSQK01. Next base: position 1,516 of record JABSQK010000530.1, on the reverse strand, counting down.
ACCATCTCCACCCGCGACAAAAAGTCCGCCCAAGGAGAGTTGACTGACCTCCAGCTCTGTTTTTCCCAATTTAGATTTATTCATTATATTTGTCCTTATCTCGTAAAATTAATATGATCCTACATTATACGGTATATTCCCCGCATCAAGCCCTTTCTTAACTAAATATATTTAATATATACTTGATAATTGGCGTTACTTATCTATATATACCATATATTAAAAATTTTGCATTATAACGGTATAAGCATAAAAGGAGTCTCGATGAACACTCAGACCCAGGAAGCCCCCAGCATGAACGATAATTGGTTTGAAAAGACCACTCGTAAGGTACATATAGACTTTCATACCCCGGAATTCCCAGAAGAAGCGATTCAAAATTTTGATGCGGATAAATTCATCAACACTATTGTTGATGCTAACTTTCAGGCAGCAGTTCTTTTCACCAAGTGCCATCACGGCAACTCCTACTACAATACGAGTGTGGGTCACAAGCATTCTGGAATGAGCGGCGATATGTTTGGCGAGCAAATTAAAGCAGCGCGCAAAAAAGGCCTGAAGGTTTTCGCTTACTATTCTGTCGGCTGGGATGAGCGATCGATCGCTGAGAATCCTGATTGGGGTCTGGTTACTGCTGCTGGCGAGTCGTGCTTTTATAAACATTGGCAGTGGATGTGCATCAATTCACCTTATACAACTGAACTCATTTTACCCCAACTCAAAGAAATTGTCACTCAGTATGAACCGGATGGGCTGTGGTTGGATATCCTCAGTGGTGGCTGTTGCTGTGCATACTGCCAGGATCAACATATGGCTGCTTATGGACGTGAAGTTGACCGGGATGACGCAAGCTATTTGAAATGGATTAAATCATCACGAAAGAAATTTCTTCAAGACGTGAAGGATATGGCTACAGCCATCAAACCCGACATTGTCATCTCAGCAAACAGTGTAGGCGTTCTTGAGGACAGTCGAGATGATTGCGAATCTGCAGATTTTCTCATTTTGGAATCGGGTTATTCGCTTGCCGGTATTAGTGAAGAACCCGGTGGTTCTATTGATAACTTAATCAAAAGCAAGCAGGGACAAAATTTTGATCAGACCCTGGAAATATGTAGCACCCGCTTTGTACACAGCTGGGCCGCCTGGGGAGATATCAAACCAGTCGCTCAGATGCAAATTCAGGCAGCGGAAATCATCGCACACGGTGCCGTATTAAATTTAGGCGACCAGGCAAGTCCGGACGGAACTCTGGAGCCAGCTGTATATAAGACAATGAAGCAAGTCATGGATTTTGTCGCCGAACGCGAAGACTACTGCATAGGCGGAAAAAGCGTCGCCTCCATTGCAGTGCTAAGCCATGGCATGGACAATGGCTTACTGGGTGCGAGTCATATGTTACTGGAGATGGGGCGACATTTTGATCTGCTCAGTGATGACAACCTTGAGCGCATACACGAGTATGAAGTGGTTCTCATTCCGGAACGTGACCAACTCAATAAGAATCAACTCTCGG
>JABSQK010000053.1 GCA_013215875.1 Lentisphaeria bacterium | reverse complement strand
TCATGACCAGTCTCCTTATTGACTGGTCTGATTATACATAGAAGTGTTACCTATGTCCTGAACCTAAACTGTTACCCATGTCCTGAACCTGGACCGGTAGAGAGTTGCCTCCGGCGGTATAAGGAGAGAGTTCTCCTTATAGATCCCCAATTTAAAGAGAAAAATGCTACTCACATTTTATCTCTGAGAAAGATATTGAATGGGAAGAGCGGGTGTGTTAATGAATTCTATGAACTATGAACTATCTACTATCTACTATGAACTATTTTCGACTCGGTAATGGTGGAGGTTTTGGATTGTGCAGTTCTTTTTGTTGTTCCCACCACTCAGTGATTTCTTCGGCTAAGATATCGAGGCCTTCTGTTTCGCCAATGACTGTCCAGTACTGTGATGTGGGATGCAGGCGCAGGCGTATAATTTCATCATCTTCTTTGTAAACAATGATAACATGTACCGCACCGAAAAGGGCTTCGATGCTGCCCCAGTCTTTCTTGCGTTCGATAGCGGTAATATCGCTAGCGGTTAATCTTAGTTCTTCTGCATCGCCGATATAAAGAAACTCATTGTCTTTAAGCCAGAGACAACCGATGTCTTCTTCGATCATGTTTCCCCTGCCAAGTCGTAAATTATTTTTTTCCGGGCTGGAAATACCAATCATTTGCCCCGCGAGAATTTCTTCGAGTGAGACACCTTGTGCCAGCAATCGCTTTGTCATGAAGCGGCGGTAGACCGGGACCCATATGGAGATTATGCTTGTGATGATGAGTACAAAAATAACCATGCCAATGCAAGGGATGATGAATATGATGATATTTTCGGTATTTCCCAAACAGAGAATTGCGACCATTGAACCGACAAATCCGCCTATTGCAATGCACAGAAACAGGTAGATAACAACCTCCGAGACTCCGAGCTTTACTTTGTTTATTGATTTCCAGATTGGTTCATCCCAATCGTATGTGAAAAGATTACTGAAAAATACTGCAACGTAAAGTGAGATGCTGGTGAGCAATGAAACGAAACTAAGACCAATGATAATCAGGTAAAATTTCTGCATACCCAGTTCCAGATTCCCCCCCACTAAATGCATGGGGGTAATAAAATTGCTGAACAGCAGAGTGAAACAAACTAACAGGATGGGGAAAAAGAAAATGAAAGCAGAGAGAATGAAGACTGGAATTTTTGATCCAGGCTTCAGCCGTTTCTCTTCTAGTTCCTCGGGTGTCATTGCCTTAGTATACTGTACGTCCACCTGATAAGTCAAATATGAAGCCTGTGGTAAAGCTGCATTCTTTTGAAACTGCATAGGTGATAACGGATGCGGCTTCATCGATGGTACCGAGGCGGCCCATAGGAATCTTGGCAATCATGTAGGCATTTTGTTCATCTGTGCAATCAGCATTCATAGGAGTTCTAATTACCGCTGGTGCGAGACCATTGATGGTAATATTTGTTGTGGCATATTCTTTGCCGAGCCCTTTCACCAGGCCAATGCAGCCCGCTTTGCTCGAAGTATAACCGCACATAGCCGGGTTGCCGTCTTTACCGGCGATGGATGCGATGAGCATGACGCGACCGTAATCCCGCTTGACCATTTCACGGATGACATACTTCGCCATAAGAAAGGGGCCGCGCAGATTTACGGCGATGACCTTGTCGAACGTTTCCGCATCGTAGTCTTCAATCTTCGTACCGGTTTGTCCAACAATGCCGCCACTATTAACCAGGATGTCTATTTTAGAATGTTGTGAAATGACTTCGCTTACCGCGCTGCTGACATTTTCCTCATTTGAAATATCGACGATATGTGTAGAGACTGTGCCACCGCTGGATTCGATTTCTGCTTTTACCGTAGCGAGCTTGTCTTCCTGTACATCGAACAGTGCGACTGTTCCGCCTTCTTTAGAAATTTGTTTTGCAGTTGCTTCCCCGATGCCGCTTGCACCGCCGGTGATAATTGCTACTTGATCTGTAAATCGTGTCATGTCATTTCCTTTATTGCCAGCGATACATCAATTGAGTAAAATATTTGGTGTCAATTTTACTTATCGCTTCGTCGGCCTGGCTATTATAATCGTGCGTTACCCCTAATCGAATGCTCCAGTTTTTAATTGCAAGTGGAAACGATAGGGCAGTTTCATGTTTTGCGCGATAATCCTTAAATTCCTCGAAGCTGGGGGTGTATTCCAAATCGGTTGTCCATATACCCCAATCGTAAATACCCTTGTAGTGGAGGCTTGTATCGAGGGCAGTGGTATCTTTATCTTCGGCAATTTCGAAATCTTCATCGCGCCATAACACACCAAGTCGACCGCGTAGCTGCTGTTTGGCTTCTTTAATGAAGTAGTACCCATAACCAGCACCAAATAGTGTTCGAAGTTCGAGCTGCTCAGCATCGTCTTTTTCGAATTCTGTCCGCAGGTACCAACTGTGTCGGGGCTTGAAGTTGTTTTCATAATCTGCTCCAAGGATGAACTCCTCGCCGGTTTTTATTCCTTCGGACTCGGAATAGTATTGTTTGAAGTAGGAGAGAAACTTATCTTTTTCGCGGATGTATTCTGCAATGATCCGGGAATTTATATTGCGCTCGTCGGCATTGCCCTGCTTTATTATCATACCAACGTTGGCCTCGAATTGCCAGCGTGCGCCTTTTTTAATTCGCGGGTCTTTGGCATTTAACAGCCACAGAGCAGCGATATTTGAAAGCTCGAGATCACTCTTTTTGCCACCCGAATCAATCTGTTGTTTGTTTGCATCAAGACCGAGTTTACCCTTCAGGCTATCGCCTTTTTTTAGGCCAATATTGCTCTCAGCAGACATCTGGATGCTTTTGATCTTTTTGAGCGCAATGGTGAGCACACCAGCAAAATCTGTTTTTATTTTTAATTTACCAGCATGGATTTGCTGAATTTTGCCAACAATAGTTGAGTTGTCATTTGTGATAATTTTGTCTTGTGCAAATACTGTGTGTAAAACAATGAGGTAAATAATTATTCTTTTCATTCCAGGCCTTTATTCCAAATAAATAGATTCAAAAATTAAAAGCTAACCATTAATCGATTGTCGACTGAAGTCAACAGCAAAATGGGCAAATAGAGGATCTTGCCTTTTTCTGTCTGGAGGCTATACTGAGCAGTTAGCGATGAACCCACTTTGAGAGAGTAAAATTTATGAACCAAGCGATAGCTGAAAATGTAAAAATAGACTGGGATGGTCTGGCTGAAAGAGCCATAAATAAAGAGAAGATTTCCCGGATAGAGGCCCTGGCAATACTTGAAACAAATGATCTTGAGCTGCTGTCTATAATTAATTCCGCCTGGAAAGTGCGGCATCATTATTTCGGCAAAAAAGTTCGACTCAATATGCTGATGAATGCCAAGAGCGGACATTGCCCCGAAGACTGCGGCTATTGCTCGCAGTCGAAGGATTCCACGGCGCCAATCGAAAAATATACCATGCTGGATAAGGATACTTTAGTCGCTGGTGCGCGTGAAGCGTGCAAGCGCAAAGCAGGTACCTATTGCATCGTATGCTCAGGCCGCGGCCCGACACCCAATACGATTGATGCGGTAGTGGAAGCTGTAAAAGAGATAAAAGGCGAGATGAATTTGCAGATTTGCGCCTGTCTGGGTTTGCTGAAAGAAGGCCAGGCAGAGGCCTTGAAAGAAGCAGGGGTCGACCGCTATAATCACAATATAAATACCAGTGAAAATCACCATGAAGAAGTAGTGAAAACGCACAGTTATCAAAACCGTGTCGATACAATCGAAAGCAGTAAATCTGCCGGCATTTCGCCTTGCAGTGGTGTGATCATTGGCATGGGTGAAAGCCATGATGATATTGTTGATATGGCCTATGCGCTGCGCGAGCTTGATGCAGATTCCATTCCCGTGAACTTTTTGAATTCGATTGATGGTACGCCTATGGAAGGCATTGAAGCGAAAAGCCCGCAGTTTTATTTGAAAGTGCTGGCACTGTTCCGCTTTATCTGTCCGGACAAGGAAATCCGCTGTAGTGCGGGGCGTGAAATCCATTTGGGCAACTTGCAGCCAATGTCCCTTTATATTGCCAATTCAATATTTGCCGGGGATTATCTCACCACCAGTGGACAGGATGTAGAGGCGGATCATAAGATGATTGCCGATCTCGGCTTAGAAATCGATTTTCCCGAGCAGTCTTAATGTCGATTGCAGTCATATGTATCGGTACCGAACTTCTCACGGGCGAAACACTCAATAGTAATCTAAAGTTTCTCGGTGAACAACTCAATGAATACGGCATCGTCCTGGGGCGCAGCTATACGGTGCATGATGATCCCGATACGATACAAGATACCATGGCACAGGCCTTTGAGCACCATAGCATGATAATCAGCATTGGCGGTCTTGGACCAACGCGGGATGACTTAACCAAAGCAACCGTGGCAGACTTCATGGATATGCCGCTATATCTTGACCAGGCGCTGGCCGAAAAAATTCGTGACCGATACTTTGGGCGCAATCCGAGTTCGCCGGATTCGGCCTGGCAAAGCCAGGGGCAAGTACCGGAGGGCGCAACAATATTGCCCAACGACTGGGGAACTGCACCGGGACTCTGGTGCGAAAAAGACGGCAAGGTTGTTCTCATGCTGCCCGGGCCGCCGCGCGAATTGCATCCCATTTTTACAAATCATGCCATGGCAAATATTAAGGAACGCTTTCCTGTGGCGATTATGCGCGAATCTGTTTCGATCTTTGGCATGGGTGAATCGACTGTAGAAAAAGGGGTGGAAGAAGCGCTAAAGGGGATCGGAAATATTGATTATGCATTTTGTATAAAAGGCGACCGCTGCCATGTGCGCTTGTCTGTCGATAAGAAAGATGCGGATGCTTTGGAGAAAGGCCTTGCTGCACTGTATGCGCATTTTGGCAATGCAATTGGCAAGCAGGAGGAAACTCTGGTTTCGCAGATTGCCGATCTTTGCCGTGAAAAGAACTATTTACTGGCGACTGCCGAATCATGTACGGGTGGCGGGATAAGCAGTTTTATTACGGATCTTCCAGGGATCTCGGATGTCTTTGCAGGAAGCATTATTACGTATTCAAATGAGATGAAAATGAATTATCTCGGGGTGAAAAAGGAAACGATAGATGCACATGGGGCAGTGAGTGAAGAAACTGCGCGCGAAATGGTTGCCGGATTATTGAAAAATTTAAACGTGCAGGTAGGCATTGCGGTTACAGGTATTGCGGGTCCCGATGGTGGAACGGAAGAAAAGCCAACGGGTACTGTGCATATTACCACAGCAGTGAACAACGAAATCGTGCATAATATGATTGTCCTAAAATACGATAGGGCAGGGGTGCGAACACGAACGGTAATAAAGGCACTAAACCAATTGCGCCATCAACTGCTTACTTTGTGACTACATCTAAAGATTGCCTCCGGCGGTTCAAGGCCGGAGTCGGCCTTAAAGATCCCCAATTTCAAGAGAAAAATGCTGCTCGCATTTTATCTCTGATAAAGGTGGATTATTATCGGGTGAAGAAAGATGTATGTAGGATGGGAACGCGCTCGGTAACAGAGTGTGTGAAAAAGGACGTTTTTCTATGTAGTTAAGCGATTCTTCGCTGTCAAAGCTGCGAAACGCCCAAGAATGGGCTCACTACATAGCGCGCTTACTGCATTCTGGCACTATTTGGAAAGTTCTATGTGTTTTTCACACAGCCTCGGTAAGCCCGATATTCTATTGGGAATAAATCTAGAATGTAATTGTTTTGCTTTTTGCGGCCCATTCGATATCGAAATCAGCGGGAAGTTTCCCTGCTGCTGCACACTGGACCAAGAGCTCACCGAGGGTCGGCACTGCAGTTAGAATATCATCATTTTCTTTCGGAATATGCTCGACTAACTCTTCAGGGAAATCGACAATTTCGCATGAGCGTTGTGCTGCTGAAACAGCCATACTGTGTGATAGTGCAGCTTCAATGTCACAAAGGGGTCGAGCACCTGTTCGAATCGCATCAACACAATCCCATATCTTTTTCATATACGATTCATCTGGATCAAGCTGATAATGATGCTCTTCACCATTATTCATGTAAGCAATATAGCTACTATTATATGATGATGGGGTGCTTACGATACGTGAATCTTCACAGTTCATTGTCATGATAGGACCAATTTGACTATCTGTAGCGTGAGAGGCGTAAAAATGAAGATCGACATTGCTTTCCGTTTTAGCATGTACGGCAACAGTATCGAAATTTTCGATATTGTTTGCGCGATATGTTTCTGCGATAAGTGACTTTGGTTTTGCTGAACTGTGTGCTGTGTCACCCAGTAGGTAAAAAGCGTTGTGCAGATAATGGGCAGTTGCATTGTTTAATGGGCTATCGAAAACAGCCTGGCCATTGCTATACTTTGCACCTGCCCAACTGGCACGATTGTAATAACTATGAGTGCGTGGCCAGTGTGTTAAGACAGTCATACTATTGACCTGGCCAAATTTACCTGAATTGATATCCGCCTTTAATTTATGGGTCACTGAGTGATAAGATAACTGATAGCCTATAGCAATGAATTTTCCTGTTTCATTTTGGGCATCATACATGGCCTGTGCATCTTCCAATGTAGCAGCGGCGGGTTTCTCACAAAGCACTGAACTGCCATTTTGTACGGCTAAAATGGCTTGCTCACGATGAAAGGTAATTGGGCTGGCTATACAGACAAGGTCGGCAGATTGCGTTTGATAAAATTCTTCCAATGAATCAAAAATCGGTATGTTTGCATCGATAACGCGTGAGTAAAGGTCACTCTTTTTTGCGAGTGGATCTATGACTGCAGTAAATTGGGCATTGTTATTAGCGGCATTATCGAAGAGTTCATTCGCATAGCATTGTGCATAACCACCCAGGCCTACTAAAGCTATAGAAAGTGTATCAGACATGTTAATAGCGCTTATTTATAATTTGGGTGATGATTGAATGGAGTTGTCTTCTTGTATTTCGTTGGAGCGTTTCAGGCGTTTATTGAGCGCCTGTCGGCTGATGCCGAGTAGCTGGGCCGCAAGCGACTGATTTCCATTTGAACGTTCAAGGGCTTTTTCGATGAGCATGTTGGTCATTTCTTTGATACTTGGAAAATTGTGCTGGAGATATTCTTCGAGATCGTAGACAATGGTGTCAGTAGTTCTGCCACTGTTGGAAAATCCCATTGGTTGTCCGGAACTGCGGATGGAATTTTGTATGGCCTCGATGGAAAGTTTATAGCCTGAGCTGCGGCTCACTGCATCAAAAATCATCGATTCCAATTCACGAATATTACCGGGAAAATTGTAGCTTTCGAGCAGCGGCATAAGTGTTTGCGGAATTTGCGGTGCTTTTCTCTGCAGGTGCTTGGAAGCCATAATCAGGAAGTGATCCAGCAGTATGGTCAAATCACATTTGCGTTCGCGCAAAGGCGGAATGTGTATGTGATGTGTCTTTAAGCGATAGAAAAGATCTTGCCGGAATGTACCCTGGTCGACAAGCTCCTGAATATTTTTATGGGTGGCAACAACGATGCGTGTATCGGACCATTTGCGCTGATCAGCACCGAGCGGATAATATTCACCTTCCTGTAAAAGGCGCAAAAGTTTGACTTGACTGAGCGGGTCTAAATCGCCAATTTCATCCAGAAACAATGTACCGCCAACGGCTTTTTCTATGAGTCCGGGCCGGTCGCCAACTGCGCCGGTAAACGCTCCGGCCACATGACCAAATAATGTATCACTAAACAGATTGTCATCGAGGCCTGCAACATTGAGCGGAATAAATTCGCCGTCACGATGGGACAAGGCATGGGTGGCTTTGGCGATGAGCTCTTTACCCACACCCGTTTCACCCGTAATGAATACTGGACGGCTGGATGGGGAGATAGACTCGATGTACTGAAAGATACCATGCATGTCTTTTGAAATAGTGATGATCTCTTCAAATACTTTGGGGTCCTGCAAATTGCGGTTTAGAAGCTTATTTCTGAGATTTAAGTTTTCCTGTTCTATTTCATCAAGTTTATCAATACTGTCTTGCAGGGTAAGATGGATGGACATGCGATTTAATAATTCATTTTCACGGATGGGTTTGGAAATATAATCCGCACCGCCGACTTCAAAACATTTATGAATCGCAGACTGATCTTCCGTTGCAGTAATAAAAATGACGGGGATATTTTTAAGGTCGTTATTTTCGCGGATGAGCCCGAGGGTTTCGAAACCGTTTAATTGAGGCATCATCACATCCATGAATATCATAAGCGGAAGATTTTTTTTATTTTCGTTTAGGAGATTCAGTCCTTTGCTGCCACTTTCCGCTGAGAGTACCTTGTAACCTGCATTCTCAAGAATGCGTACAACAAGCGTGCGTGTTAAATGATCGTCATCTATGACGAGAATTTGTTTATATGCTGATACCATCTACTTCCCAGTTTATTTTAAAGACCTAATTTGCCTTAGTGATACTAATAGTAAACATATGGACCAAATTGCTAAATACAAAATGGAATACCCAAAATTACCCGAATTGTTTATGGACATGTCAAAACAGTACTGGATCAATTTTAAGGCATGTGTGAGCGGATTGATCTGCATGACGATCTCGAGCCAGATGGGAACGCCCTCTACGGGGAACGCGGCACCGGAGAAAATCCACATCGGGAAAAGCAGTACTGTCATAATGGCATGAAAGCCTTGTGTAGACTTCATTGGCCAGGCAAACACAAAGCCGAGATTGGTTAATAAGAAGCCCGTATAAAAGAGAATGATGATGAGCAGAAGGAGCTTTTCGAGGCTTAAACTGAGATCGACAAATGGGGTAAGGATAATGGCACACATGAGTAAGGATTGGAAAAGACCCATGAGCGATCCGCCGATGCATTTACCAAAAATGATGGAAGCGCGCGGGGCAGGGGATGCCAAAACGCCTTGAAGGAAGCCTTCTTTACGGTCTTCAATAATCGAAAAGGTTGAGAATATGGCGGTAAATAGAACAATCATCAGGATGATGCCGGGGAATATATAATCCATATAGGGTATATCGAAGCCGGGGGGCTTAAATGACGCTTTCATACCCGAGCCTAGGATAACCCAGAAAATGAGCGGCTGGAGAAAGGCACCGGTGAGACGGTTGCGAACGCGGACAAATTTAAGTATTTCACGATGCGTGAGCGACAGACTGGTAAGGATTAACTTCATGAGTGATCCTCCATTTCATGCCCTGTAAGCTTGATGAAGAGGTCTGCCAAACTTGATTTCTGGATGGTAAATGAGTCGATACTATCGTTTATTTCTGCCAGCAGTTTGCTGAAGTCCAGTGTAGTACCTTCGATTTCGCAGCGTATTTTTCCATTGCTTATTTCCGGTTTTAACTCGAAGGTCTGGAGTATTTTTGAAACAGATTCCAGTTCATTTGAACGAATCACCAGGACTGTTTTTGCAACATCATTTTTGAGCTTTTCGGGATCGTCACAGACCAGAAGTTTTCCCTTGTCCAAGATGCCGAGCTGGTGGCAGTTTTCGGCTTCTTCAAACCAGTGTGTGGTGTAGAGAACAGATGTGCCTTCACTGTTGAGCTTATCGATGAGGGTCCAGAATTCGAGGCGACTGCTGGGGTCGAGCCCGGTGGATGGTTCATCCATGAGCAGTAGTTTCGGTTTGTGCAGGAGTGCTCTGGCCAGCTCGACACGGCGTTTGAGGCCACCGCTCAATATGTCGGCCTTATCTTTTTGGCGATCAGCAATGCCCATTTGTTCGAGCAGTTCATTGATTCGTGATTTTAGGGTATCGCCCCTTAAGCCATAGAGGTGACCATGGTGCCTGAGGTTTTCATAGACCGTCAGTTCCTTGTCGAGGGCCGGCGACTGAAAGACGATGCCGATATCTTCGCGTACCTTATTTGGATTTGCGGCAATGCCGCTTGAAAAAATCTCTGCGTTGCCTGTATAGTTTGTGAGCAGAGTGGAAAGGATCTTGAACAGGGTGGTTTTGCCACTGCCATTGGGGCCAAGCAATGCCATTTTTTGTCCTTCAAGCAATGTGAAGGATACATTATCCAGCGCTTGAAAATCCTTATAATAAAAGGAAATACTATCGGTATTAATTGCATGAGTCATTTGGAAATTTATCATCCTTTAAAGGGGTGGAATTTAGCCTGAATATATGATAAAACAACTACTGCAAACCGAATTGCGACATTATCAGCGTAAATACACTAGCCTGATTAAGTCATAAATTATCGTAACGAGAACTCTAAGTGCAATGTTTTGAAATGAAATGTAAATTGAATTCTTGACTTTTTTTGATAATATTCAATGGGAAGCACTCTGGGGCATGTTGACTAGGAATGATTGGAATGGTACATTCAAGGCTCGAAAAGGAGTGAATTATGACCAAGATAGCATTAGTATCGACTATATCTGAAGCCGAAGAAGGTGTATTGACAGATGCCTTCGATGTGGAATTGCTACACTTTAATCACCGCCGTGATGATCTGGCTAAGGAAGGTGACGATATTGATATTATCTATGGTAATGTGCGCCCATTTGAATTGCCGAGTCTGCCAAACCTGAAATGGGTCCATGCGACCTGGGCAGGTATTGAAAACCTGTGCTACCCGGAACTCATCGAACGTGACCCCATTGTTACAAATATTCGCGGGGCTGTGGCAGATGCTATGTCTGAACATGCGATCGCAGGACTGCTACATTTTATCCGAGATCTTCCCGAACATGATAGGGCGAATAAACAGAAACAATGGTCCCGCTCAGCATCCGGATCTCTGATCAAGGATTCACCAATATTGGTCATGGGAACAGGCGGTATAGGTAAGCGACTGATTGAAATATTATCTGTTTTCGGCGCGCGACTTATTGGCGTAAATTCAGATGGGCATGATGTAACCGGATGCGAAAAGTGCATCCCTTTGGATAAGGCACTCGCACATCTCGCAGTGGCTGATCATGTCATATGCACTTTGCCATGTACGCCAAGTACACGAGGCTTTTTTAACCGTGACTGGTTTGCAGAAATGAAACCCGGCTCAGTATTTGTGAATATAAGCCGGGGCGCTGTAGTGAATGAAGCAGATTTAATCGAGGCAGTTCAGAGTAATAAAATCCGCGGTGCATTTTTAGATGTAACGGATCCAGAACCATTGCCGGAAGATTCCGCGTTATGGAATTGTGACAATATCTTTATCACCGGACACCGTTCTTACCTGGGCTCAAGAAATGTTGTTAATCCGGCCTTTGAAGCATTTAAAACAAACCTTGGACATTTCCTCAACTCGGATTTTGAGCAGATGATTTATCGAGTGAATCTAAAGAGTGGTTATTGAAATAATCTAACCCTTGTAGTTTGGTTTATGCTGATTAATTTAGCCATCACAAAATTAACAAATTTAACGAAGGTATTTTTATGTTTTCATTAGAAGGAAAATCGGCACTTGTCACCGGTTCTGGTAGCGGTATTGGCCGGGCAATCGCTCAGGCTTATGCAAACCAGGGCGCGACAGTGTGGGTAGCAGATATTAATCTTGAAGGTGCAGAAGAAACAGTTGCACTGATTACAGAAACGGGTGCTAAAGCACATGCAGTGACTTTGAATATTACTGATGCGGCTGCGATAGATACAGTCATACAAACAATCGTGGACGAAGCAGGTAGCCTGGACATACTGGTCAACAATGCAGGTATTAGCCATATCGGGACTGTGCTTGAAACCACCGAAGACGATTGGGATCGTATTATGGAAGTGAATTGCAAGGGACTTTTCTTCTGTAGTAAAGCAGCAGTAAAACAAATGTTAAATCAAGAACCCAAAGGCGGGGTAATCGTAAACATGGCAAGCCTGGGATCATTACTCGCTGTATATGACCGTTTTCTCTACTGCGCCAGCAAAGGTGCAGTATTGCAGATGACAAAGTGTCTCGCCCTGGACCATGTGAAAGATAATATTCGCTGCAACTGTATTTGTCCCGCTAGAGTGCATACACCATTTGTTGATGGATACCTTGAGAAAAACTATCCGGGACAGGAAAAAGAAATGTTCGAAAAGCTCAGTGAATATCAGCCGATTGGCCGCATGGGAAAACCTGAAGAAATTGCCGCACTCGCTGTTTACCTGGCATCTGATGAAGCAGCATTTGTCACGGGATCAGCCTACAATATCGATGGCGGGGTATTGGCCATTTAGAAAGAAGATACAAGGTGCAAGGAACTAGGTATAAAAATAGTTGTTAGTAAATAGTTTATAGATAATAGTAGAAAATGTTAAAAGTAGATTGAACGCTGACGCTAAAGTAAAGATGCCTTTTCTTGTGTTTGTTGTTTTTGAAAAAGTTGAAGTTCGAACTATCAACCATGGACTATAAACTATAAACTGTTATAAAAAAAGGAATTAAATATGGATCGTAGTTATGATCGTGAAGCGGACGAGATACGTCCGGTAAAAATAGAGTTGGATTTTTTACGTAATGCAAAATCATCGGCGATGATTTCGTGTGGAAATACACGGATACTTATCGCCATATCACTTGTTGGCGGAGCACCGCGCTGGAAGAAGGAGCAGGGCATTCCGGGTGGCTGGATTACCAGTGAATATGGTATGATGCCAGGATCGACGCTTACGCGTAAATCCCGTCCTAAAAGTAAGCAAGATGGCCGTGCTGTAGAGATTCAACGTTTGATCGGTCGGAGTTTGCGCGCTGTTGTAAACGTCGAATTGCTCGGTGATAACTCAATTTATGTGGACTGCGATGTAATTGATGCAGATGGTGGCACACGCTGTGCAAGCATCACTGGAGCATCTGTTGCGCTTATGCATTGCTTTAATCAAATGCTAAAAGATGGTGATGTTCCTGAAATGCCCATGAAGGAACTGCTTGGTGCGGTCAGTGTGGGCATGGTCGATGGTCGAGCAGTTTGTGATTTGGATTATAAGGAAGACTATGCCGCCGCAGTAGATATGAATGTGGTAATGACCGAAAGTAATCAGTTTGTTGAAATTCAGGGAACCGGAGAAGAAACAACTTTTAGTAAGGACGAGTCAAATCAATTATTAGGACTCGCCGAAAAAGGAATTGCCGACCTGATTCAAATCCAAAAAGATATCTTAGGGTAGTCCGATATTCACGTGCTGGTCGTGATACAGATATGAGGCAGCTGCAGCTGTAGATGTAGTACTAAAAGTGTGCCCGCAGGGGAAAAACCAAAATAAATAATGATAAATGGCAATAGTTTTGGTGATTTCTTTGGGCTGAGCTTACTTTCTTAACCGTTGTTCGATTAAACCGTCATCTGAAAAGCTCATGGTATACGGTTCGCCAATAAGCTCAAATGGAATTTTACCAAGTTGATCGATGAGATTTGTTGTTATGGCAATTTCCTCGAGCAGACTGGTATTGGGTATTTGAACAATCGTTACATCATCGGGATTGGGTTTATAAACAGTATCGACTAATTTTTCCATCACCTCATGTTCTGTATCCATGTAAATTGGTAGCGCCGCACAACGATAGTTACTAGCAGTGATGGCATTGGTCCAGGTATATTGCTTGTCGAATTGTTCGCTCAATTTTTTAGTAATCAGGTCTGCGCAGCCTATTCCTGTAGCATTTCCTTTTGTTTTTTCTGATAATGCAAGAACAGCGATTCTCAGATAATCCGGCTCTGCAAAATCCCATAATGACGCAGAACGCCCGGTGATATTTGGGTCCATGCCTGAACCACTGAATTCTTTTCCAAGCTCTTCTATAAGTAATATATCCGCTTTAGTAATTGGCAGACGTGCCATGCGGGAATCTGCTTCGATGAGCATGTCGATTTCTTTTTTTGAAAAATCGCTGCCATCGATGACTTCGCATGAGTGTACTTGCTTGATGGCATTTTCGATGATACCAACTCCGTAAAATTTTGGAAGCAGGTCAACAAATAGGCCGTACGCTTCTTCAAGTTTTTGCGGAAAGTCTTCGAAGGGTGTGTTATGGAATTGCACTGCACCGGAATGTTTGCCAAGCCCAATAGCGAGCATCTTCATAAGGCCACTGGCATAACGTCCTTTAAAATCAGTGTGTGGTTTTATGCGATTTATGATGACGAGTTTATCTGCCTGGTGAACAGTTTTTGCCATATAAAGTGGCATGCCGCTTTTTAAAGTGGCGATGCATTCAGATTCGATATCTGCGTTTACCGGACAGCCCATACTCTCCTCGCTTATGCCATGTCCTTCTAGTAGATTTCGCTGACCTTCCGAACTTCCACCACCGTGTGAACCCATTGCCGGGATGATCGTCGGGTGGCCCCCGGCTGCTTTGATATAATCAACCGTTGTACGAACCATGATTGGTAGTTGGGCAATACCACGACTGCCAACTGCAAGGTAAACTTTTTCACCGGCAGTGATCGGCAGATCGTTTTCAAGATTTGTGCGCAGGTGACTTTCTAAATCGTCTATTGGAGTTTGGGGGAATTTCATTCTTACGCGCTGCATTTGTATATTTATTTCTGACATAAATTCATTCTCTCTTTGTTTTGCTGAAAAATCAGCTTAGTTGATCATTGCAAAAATTGTATCCATGGATGCACCTACGATTTTAAGTCGTTCGTCATCGCTAGGCAATTCATAGATTTCATTTTTAAAAGGTTCAGGTGTGACAGGCCCATTATAGCCGATATCCTGGAGTGTTTTTAAGAAGCCAGCGATATCGATGACACCAGTTTCCGCAGGCAGGCATCGGATGTTGTCAATTTGCTCATCAATTTCGATTCCTGCTGGTGCATCATTTACATGAACATAAACAACTTGCTCAGGGCTCAGCTTTTTGAGTTCATCGATTGTGCTACCGGATGTGTACCAGTGCCAGCAATCGAGCAGTAATCCTGCATTTGGTCCTATATCATCACACATGTCAAGCATATCATGCATTGTATGAATAAACTCGTGGGCCTTGCCATCACGCATGGTTTTAGGACCGATGAATTCGAGTCCGATTGAACAACCATAGTCAGCAAGGATTTTTGCCATTGCCGAAAAACGGTCGACATGTAAAAGTCTGTTGGACGTATAATCAAGGGTATCAGAAAATGATAGAATATATGTCATGGTGCGTGTACATCCCATTGCGGCGGCGGCACTGGCAAGGCGCGGGAGCCCTTTGATGCTTTCATCGAAGGTGGCTTGGTCTTCGCGCCAGTCTACCGGTACGTTAAACGCAGCCGGACGGATATCACCCAGAATCCCAAGCAGGTCATCTAAGCTTTCATTTTCGAGGCGATCGGCTATTTCATTTATATCCAATTCCACGCCAGTAAAATTTCCAATTTTGGCAGCGCTTACAGATTCTTCGAGGCTATTTGCAGTTACACCGATAGCACCAGCACAAAGTGTTTTATACATAATATTGATTCCTCATTTATAAAGAGTATATCAGCTTTCTTTAAATTCTCTACGTCCAGCGACCATAGTCATATATTCACCGCGTGACTTTGGCTTAACATTTTCGGGGTCGTATTCTGTGCGGTTTTCGGCAAGCGTTCCCCCGGCGACAGTATGGTCATCAGCTCGGCGCCAGCGATTAATAAATACGGGTCTTCCGACATCTGAATGATTCTCCGGGGAACCATGGATACAATTTACATTGAAGAATATGGAATCGCCTGCTTTTCCTTCGACACAGACTGCACGGTCTAGTGGCCATTCGGTTTCATCT
>JABSQK010000529.1 GCA_013215875.1 Lentisphaeria bacterium | reverse complement strand
AGCATGACTGCCGAAAAGAAAAATGCTAGCGGGATTAATTGCACAAAGATTATCAACCCGGAGAACAGATCGAGTTGAAAATAAAGGTCCTGATTTGCCGGCATATTGGCAAAAAGATAGATCAATGCAAATGCCATACTGCCCAGGTTGGCCAGTGCTGAAAAAATGGAGACGACAAAGACGGTAAGAAATTTACCAAAGATAATTTCTGTTCCCGATGCGGGCGCGGTAAGCAGGGTCTGCATGGTGCCGCGCTCTTTTTCTCCGGCCGTCAGATCCACCGCCGGATAGAAAGCGCCCAGCATCACCATGATAATCATCATCATGGGCAATAGGCGTCCGGCAAAATAGCCCCCGCGTTTCTGTGCCGGAGCCACACTGTCTGTAATCCATGTTACGGGGCGGGTAAAGCCGGTGGGTAAATCACTGTGTGCAGCTTCGCGTTTATTGCGGATCTCTTTACGGAAATTGTGAAGAATTGCACCGAGCTTGGGTAAAAGAAAATGGGACATTTCATTTGTATCATCATGGAGAATAACCGCTTTTGCGGTGCGTTCCTCCTCAAGGCTTCGTTCAAAGTCTTTAGGTAATATGAGTAATATATCCGCATCTTTTTTGAGTAATTCATAGCTTCTATTCTTCAGTTCCTTGGTCACTTCAATGGTCTCAAGTTTAAAGTGACTATTTTTTCCTTTGCTGCTCTCTTCTTTCAGTTCAACAATATTTAATTGCTCTGGTACATAAGCACCTTTTGGCGCATCAACAATGACGAAGGCCTTTTCCTGCTTAAGCATAATTTTGAGCGAGTCGGGAATGGGACCGATGACAAGTATGCGGCCAGTTTGCGATTGCAATTCGGCCACCTGGTGACTGATGAACTGGCTGAATCCGATGAGCATCACAGGATACAAAATGATCGGCAGAAAAAGCATAATTATCAGCGTTCTGCGGTCGCGCACGGTCTCGAGTAATTCTTTTTTCCAGATGGTTTTAATTATTTGCCAGCGCATGGAGCCTCTTCAATGATACCAAGAAAAATTTCTGTCAGTGTCTCTTTGCCGTAGCGTTCTTTTAGGTCACTGAGTGATCCTTCGGCCCGTACGATGCCTTCGTGAAGAAGTATGAGGTAATCGCAGAGGTATTCTGCTTCAGCCATCGTATGGGTGGAAAACAATATGGTCTTTTTCTTTTCTCTGGAATCCTGGATAAATTCAAGGATAAATTTACCGCTGATAATATCGAGCGCGTTGGTCGGCTCGTCAAGAATTAAAACTTGCGGGTCATGAATAAGTGTCCGGGCAATATTTGCCCGCTGCTGTTGGCCGGCAGATAAAGTACCGCAAACTCTGTCTGCGAAGTCTTTCATATCGAGCTGTTCGATGAGTAAATCGCTGCGTTCCTTTATCTCCTCTTTTGGAATTTCATGCAGACCACCAAAGTAGGCCATTAATTCGCGTGAAGATAAGCGTTTATACAAGGCAGTATCGCCAGATAGGAAGCCAAGGTTGCGCTTTACTTCGATGGGGTGTTTTTGTGTATCGAATCCACAAACGGATGCGGTGCCAGCGGTAGGCGTCATGATTGATGCGATCATGCGCAGCGCCGT
>JABSQK010000528.1 GCA_013215875.1 Lentisphaeria bacterium | reverse complement strand
TCATATCTTTTTTCCTAATTAGGGTACTTTTCTTCTTTCATGCTAAGTTAGCCACTGTTTCTATTATGTCTAATGATGAATTACAGAGTGATGAAAAGAATTGCTACAAGCCTTTCTTAATTATCAGCATTGCGGGCCTTCTGATTTATGCCCAGGCTATTCTATTTCCCTTTAGTAATTATGACGACTATAGCTTCATCGTCATGAACAGCCATATACATGAGATTTCATTCGAGAACTTGAAAACCCTGTGGGTGCCGGGCCTATATGAGGGTGAGCCCATCTATAATCCCCTGAGCTATACTGTGCTGATGTTTCTCTATGCCATCGGCTCGGGCGACCCCCTGCCCTTTCATTTATTCAACGTGCTCTTACACATAGGCAGTGCCTGCATACTATTCAAAATTCTCTTGAGCCTGAAGGTGGACCATAAGGTTGCATTAATTGTTAGCTTATTTTTCATTGCCCACCCTGTGCAAAGCGAAGCGGTGGCCTGGGCTTTTGGGCTAAAAGATTTACTGGCGGCCATCCTTGCACTATCGGCATTTTATTATTACCTCAATGACAGAAAAAACAGGTGCCTGGTTTTTTATTTACTGGCCTGTCTGGCAAAACCATCAGTGCTTTTACTGGCGGTATTTTTTGCTGTCTACCGTCTGCTAAAAGATCGCAAATTCGTTCCGCGAGATTTAGTCTATTTGGCTGTGTCTGTGTTGATCGTGATACTCAATCAAATACAAAGTCATGTTCAGCAGTCCATTCATGTCGTGGGTGAAAGCACCGTGAGCATGAGCACTAATAACCTTAGCTACATTTTCATGGTTCCCTTGGCAATACTCCAACGCCTCATACCCTATATGCCATTCCCCCGCTTTTTTAATCGGCCAGAGACAGTGAGTCAATTCAGTATGATCACCGGCATGGTCTTAGGAATTGCTTTACTCATCATTTTAATCGAACTCTACAGGCGAAAGAAAAATGACAGCATTTGCGGGCTCTTCTTTTTCATTTTGCTTTTTTGCCCTGTAGCCGCTGTCGTTATCTCCAACCGCGCTTTCTACATGGCGGATCGTTATCTTTATTTACCATTGGTCGGGCTGCTAATGCTCATTCCACAATTTCTTACAACAAAAGGTCGCCTAAAAGCGGCCACAGTAATCCTGTGCATTTTTGCAGCTATGTCGGTATACAATGCCAGGCAATGGCAGACGAATGAGTCCCTATGGAAAAGCTGTTTGCGGCATGGGGATTCAACATGGGTATCATATCAGCTCGCACAGGACTATTATCAGAATAGACGCTTTCTACAAGCAGTTCCCCTACTCGAAAAAGTCGCTAAAAAATACCCCAATAATCTCAAAGCGCGTTATCATCTAGCCGATTGCCTCAACAAAATTGGTGATAATAACTCAGCAATTACTCATCTAAAGTACATCCTTGAAAGAGACGCTGACAACACGCAGGCAAAAAAGTTACTCGCGGCAATTTATTTAGCTCAATAAAATTCCTTTTTTTGAAATTCCAATATTGCAATAGGTTCATCCAGACCTAGATTTACCCTTATAGCTAATGATAATCGTTATCAATAGAGTGTTTATTAATAGAGGAATACAATGAAGACAGTCGTAAAACTGATTGCATTTTTTGCAATATTTGTGGTGAGTGCTAACGAAGTAAATGTCTATAGCCATAGGCATTATGAAACTGATAAGAAGCTTTTTGCAGCTTTTGAAAAAGAAACAGGAATAAGAGTAAATGTCGTGAAAGCGAAGGCCGGTGAATTAATTAAACGTCTTGAGCTTGAAGGAAAAAATACCAATTGCGATTTATTCATCACTGCTGATGCAGGGCGAATCTATCGTGCAAAATCAAAAAGTTTATTGCAAGCAGTCGAATCTAAGATATTAGATACTGTCATTCCCCCTCACCTTAAAGATAAGCAAAACCACTGGTTTGGTTTAACTGTTCGGGCCCGTGTCATCGTCTATGTAAAAGGTAAAGTGAAGGCCAAAGATCTCAGTAGCTATGAAGCACTGACCGATAAGAAGTGGAAGAAAAAAATACTTATTCGTAAATCCGATAATATTTATAATCAGTCACTGCTGGCATCTATCATCGCTCACAGTGGCGAAAAGGCCGCAAGGGAATGGGCTGCAGGAATCGTTGAAAATATGGCACGTAAGCCTAAAGGTAATGATCGTGACCAGATGAAAGCAATTGTCGCTGGCCAGGGAAGCATCGCCATAGTCAATACCTATTACCTTGGACTGCTGTTAAATTCGCCTGTAAAAGCAGAAGTTGCAGTTGGTAAAAAGTTAGCGGTATTTTTTCCAAATCAGGCCGGTCGCGGAACGCACATAAATATCAGTGCCGCAGGCGTAACAAAACATGCAAAAAATAAAGCCAATGCGGTGAAGCTTCTGGAATTTCTTGTGAATAAGGAATCTCAAAAATTGTACAGTGAAGCGAATTACGAATACCCTGTCCGTACGGATGTGGCCCCATCTGCCTTATTAAAAGGTTGGGGTGATTTCAAAAAGGATACAATGAATCTCGAAAAACTTGGAGCAAATAACGTCGATGCCGTTAAGATATTTGGCATTGTCGGCTGGCGATGAATTCCGAAACAGCAGAACCGGTAAAACAGCAAAAGCGATCCTTTAACAGGACGCTTCTGGCGTTTAAAGAACATGTACAACCGGTAAACTTGCTTGCATTTGCGCTTGCTATAATTATCACCCTACCCTTACTGGTGATTGTTGCCTATCTATTTGTAGGCGAAGCAAAGGAATGGGGACATATATCAAAGTACTTGCTACCACACTATCTGAAATCGACTGTATTGCTGCTTTTGGGTGTGATCCCTCTAAGTATTTTGTTGGGCGTTGGTACAGCCTGGCTTGTGAGTGTGTATCGTTTTCCCTTTCGCCGGGTATTTGAATGGGCCTTGATTCTTCCACTGGCTATTCCCACCTACATCGTGGCCTTTAGTTATGTTGGGCTCTTTGATTTTACCGGACCGGTAAATCAAGTCTATCAAAAAATTGCCGGACCTGAGGCATTTTTATCGATTGATGTTCAAACCATGCCGGGCCTTATCTGTGTCATCTCATTTGTCTTGTATCCCTACATCTATTTAATTTCCCGTATCTCTTTTCAGCG
>JABSQK010000527.1 GCA_013215875.1 Lentisphaeria bacterium | reverse complement strand
CCTTAACCCTGATCAATATCCATTGGACACATTCTTGGCCAAAATACGGCAGGTTTTACATTCCCAATGGGATTGGTGATTGTTGACCCTAATAGAATAGCAAATAGATCGTTAAATAGGAACTAATGAACGAACAATTTTGAATTTAAAATTTCTAGGAAACTATGTTTGATTACGATGACAATACACCATCTAAGATGGTAAGAATTTCGGACCTGTTGCACCGGGCTCTAAAAGCTGCAATACCGCGGTGGTATATAGTACTTATGCTAGCTGTGACTTGTGCATCTCCAGTGTTAATTGTTTTATGGCAAGTGCATGAAATCCAAGTGGCTATGAAGCAATTAACTAAAGATAATCCTCAGGTTAAATCGTGGACCCAATCACACATCAGGATAAGAGAGTTCCCTTCAAATCATCACTATCTAGTACCTGGGGAATACGTAGAAATATCCAATATTGGTGAATTCCAGGACGTAAAAACTCTCAAGAATATTCTACATAAAAATTTAGAATTAAACCTTAGCGATCTCAAGATCGTTGACATAAGCGCATTAGAAGGACTGCCTATTGAATTGCTTCAATTAAATAAGACGCCCCTCGTTGATATAAGTGCGCTTAGAGGAATGCCACTGAAATCTCTTTATTTAGAGGAAAGCAAAGTCGAGGATATTAGTCCACTCAAAGGAATGTCTTTAGAAATGTTGACTATACCAAAAACTGTTAAAGACATTGAATTTCTCCGGTCAGTCAAATCTTTGAACACTATCAACTATATTCAAATTTCAGAATTCTGGGAAGAATATGACAAGACGGGTGTGATTCCAGGAACAAAGTAGATAATGGCAAAATTAGCTAAATCTATTCATATTCTACAACATGCCATGGAACATTATAAGGTAGTATTTTTAGTTGCAGTTCATTTGCAAATACATTGTATTTGCTAAGGGTATTTTCAGAAAAAATAAATTGCAATCCATCTCGTCTGATTACGATATAATCACTGTGTTTCTGTTTAATTCGTTTAGCAGGGCCGGATAGAAATGGATATGACTCGTAGCTGACTTCCTCTTTTATAGACACAATGTGCTCCCATAAAAAAATAGACGAAGCCTCAGCGCTCTGAGAGATAAATCCGTTTTCATGGAATTTCACTCGACCTTTCCCTCTCTTTCTTAAAACAACAATTCCATTAATCGCAAATCCGATGGGAACAAGCGACATTAATCCCAAAGCGATCATGCTTCCCACTTCACCTTCTTTTAAAAAGCTGAATGCATTGCGTATCATATATCCACCCAGGAGCAGTCCAACCATAGAGAAAACATAACCGGCGAACTGGTTTGCAATGCAGGATTTATAAGTCTTTTGAAACTCCCCGAGTTTCTCACGAGCATCATCTTCATTTACACTTATTTTTTCAAAATCTTCTTTAGGGGCAACAATTAGCTCGTTTGTTTTTTTGACCTTCTTTTTTTTCTTCCGAAGTTTTTTTACAGTAAATACAGTTTCACATTCGGGGCATTCTGCTTCAGCGCCCAAAAAACTATCATCTACATCATCTTTCCAGCCACATGATGGGCACTTTGCTTTTATCATTTTCTACTTCAGTTTGAATTCTACATCGCCTTGTACGCTTTGCTTTCCACCTTTAACCCGGATGTAAGCATAGTCCTTAAATGTAAAAGATAATTTGCCATCATTCGAATTCAGAGTGGTCATGCCTTCCGGTGTTTTATCTTCTGTATTTTTTATCTCATAGGAATGCACCAGGGTCACAGGTTTGTAAATACCACCCGCATGACTGCGGTCTAAAACCTGTACGATGATATCGTTCTTCTCTCCGAGCTTTACCGCATCGGTGATTTCCACATGCCAGGGGACATTCCAGAATTTTATCCCATGGCGTTCACCGACGAGTTTACCATTGATCCATACCTTAGGGTCTTCATCAACTCCAGCAAAATGTAGG
>JABSQK010000526.1 GCA_013215875.1 Lentisphaeria bacterium | reverse complement strand
TTAGTTGAAAAGACTAAACTTCTTTCTACCCTACGCGCATTAAAGATCCACACTTTATATTACCTGGCCCCATCACGAAAAAGCTTAAAACAATCACGCATTGATTCTCGCTTTTTTAAACTGGCCGGAATTAAAAAAATTATTGGGCTACTTGAAAAAGGTGATGAAATAAATTCCAATGAACGACCGATGCCTACGCTAGATCAGGAAGCTGATTTGATTCTGTCACGTCTCTCAAAAGATGGCATCGATATTCCTGAAAATGGCCAGGGTTCGATGAACCTGAAGATATCGTCACAGGAAAAAGAAACTGTCAAAAATTGGGGTAAATCTAATTTAGATCCAAATGCGAATTACTATATACTTTCGCCTGGAGCAATGGCCTCAGTGAAGCAATGGGACATTGCAAATTATATAGGTCTTGCGCGACGGCTTTATGATGAGCATAACCTTCTTCCGCTTATAAATGGCATCAAAGCAGACCATGCATTAGCCGAACAAATTTGCAATAAAATACCGGAAGCTGTAAATGCATGTGGCCTATTTTCAATTCGCGAAACTGTCGCAGTAATGGCCGAAGGCAAGTTCTATCTTGGTAATGATGGGGGTGGGATGCACATGGCAGTTTGTGCTGGTTTAAAATGTGTTGCCATTTTTTCTGCACGGGATTTTCCAGGTAAATGGTACCCTTACGGAAATGGGCACTTTGTACATCGCAGTACGGTCCCCTGTGAAGGGTGTTGGCTGGATGACTGCATTGAACAAAAAAATGTCTGCCTGAAAAATATTGAAATAAATGATGTATTTCAAAGCTGTATAAAATTGATCTGAAGTCATGATGAACAAAAACGTGATTGAAAATAAATCTATCGATACCCAAACTCTGAGTTGAAATAATTACCTAGTGAAAATCTGTATTCTAGCATATTGGTATGAGCCGATGCAGGCCGTTGGGGCATTGCGGGCGGAATCGTTTTATAAATATGCTAGCGATAGTGATGTAGATGCATTTGTAGTTACTGTCGAACCCAATACACGTTACACTACATCTGTGGATAAGGACTGCCCAAATGATGCAAAAATCTTTCGCATTCCCGGCTTCAATGCAAATGCTTATTTACGAAATCTGCGCGGCAAACCTTCAAAACCAGTCAACTCCGTGAACCACTCGGTTCAATCAGCCAGCCCGATAAAAAAATTCCTTTATTACATTTACCGGCAGATTATTTGTTATCCCGATACCCATTTCCTCTGGCCCTTCATGGCCAAAAAAAAGCTTAAAGAAATTATCGAAAAGGAAAAGCCGGATGTCATATTAACCACCGCATTTCCCGTATCGTCTTTCATCCTGGGCAAATACATAAAGAAGAAGTTTCCAGAGATTAAATGGGTTGCTGATTATAGAGACCTGTGGTCGGAACATCAATGGGTATACCGTCCATGGCCACTATCGGCATTGGAAAAAAGACTTGAAAAGCGCACGGTAAAAGCAGCCGATTTGATACTTACCACATCAAGCGAGTTTCAAAAGCAGCTTCGCAAATTATTTCCTGGTCAGGAAATACCTATTATTTATAACGGCTACGACGAAGCAGTAAATGATGCATCATGCAAAACTCAAAAATTCACAATTTCCTATACAGGCATTTTATACGAAGAACAAAAAACAGATTTGTTTTTTAGTTCCCTGCGAGAGTTAATCGATGACAAAAAAATAGATTCTCAAAATCTACAGATAGACTTTTATGGGAAGTCATCAAATGACCTGTTTCAAAATATTGATAAATATAAATTAGACAGTTCGGTAAATATTCATGGCATGGTCGAGCGTGAAAAAGTAATAAAAGCACAGCGAGAAAGTAATATCTTACTGGTCATCCGCTGGGATGATGGCCCCTTACATGTAAAGGTATTCGAATATTTATCTGCTCGCGTTCCCATACTGGCAATGGTAAAAGCAGAATCAGAAATTGCCCAATTGGTCAATGAAGCACATGCCGGTCAAGCTGCTGAGGATAAAAATACAATTAAAGAATTTATCCTTCAGGAATATGTTTACTGGGAAGAGAACGGAACAAATAGACTCATTGAAAAATCAGATAAAGTGGATGAATTCTCGCGATCGAATCAAGCGAAAAATTTATATAACTTGCTTAAAGAACTATAGAAAACTACGGTGATCCACGAATTAAAAGAAAAAGTTTATCCACGAATTACACGAATTAGCACGAATTAATTAAAAGAGTTTATGGCTTATCGCACATAAACTTAGTTTACAGTTGAACAGCAGTACGTGGATAAAAACGTAAGCGGTGATTGTTTTACAGTCTTGCTTTAATTCTGCGTGTTTTTTTCGTTACGTATTTTTGCCCATTCATCCGGCAGGAGCTCATGTATTCTGTTTGCCGGATGACTCATGATTCGTCGTAAGACATCTTCTAG
>JABSQK010000525.1 GCA_013215875.1 Lentisphaeria bacterium | reverse complement strand
TCAAAAAAAAAAAGTTTAAACTAATGAAAATCGAGATCATGACGATAAATAAGAAGTGCAGAGTACCAGTCTCTGCACTTTCTGCATTAAAAAGCAGAAAACCAGGTGATAAATGATAGAAGGAATAGGCATAAAACAAACGAGCCTGTCTTTACCTGCAGCTTCCTACAAAGGGAAAGCGGCGCAAGGACAGTTTTCCAGTGCCATGGCAAGAATGGATCTTGCTAAGCTCGCTCCTGCACATAGTGGCTCCAGCTCAAAATCTGTTACGCGTTCATCTTCAGTAAGTTCCAGTACTAAATTGGCAGCAGCTCAAGCGCCCAAAGCAGCAATACAGGCAAAAGTTAATGCAGAAGCAATAAAAGGACCCATACAGTTAATGCAAGGTTCAGATGGGTCTCTATATGGGGTGGCAGAAAATAGTCATGTAAAAGCAGAAAGCATTCCTAACGATAGACCTCAAGCAGATGAGACAATGGCACCAAAAGTCAATATGGCACAAATGACAGATATGGTCGAAATGCTCAAAACAGAAAAACCAAAAGTTGAAGAAGTAAGCAGTTATTTATCTGATGTTGATGTGAAACAAATACATGAGATGAAATCGCGAGATTTTGACGTGCGTATGGGAGAGATGGCCCAGTTGGCAATGGCTGGTGGATACGCCGATGGTTTTCCAAGCTATTCCTACCAGATAGGCCCAGATGGCATATCTTATGTAGTGGCAGGTTCTGTTAGCCTGGATACCAGTGAGGCAAGTAGCCCGGAAGAAACGATCTTGAAGATGAAAATTGTTCGCAATGCAGCTCAAAGCGGTGGTTCGTCGATGCTTTCTCAGGTTTCACAGCGTGCTTCAATGACGGAAATGCGTGCTCGCGCTCAATTGGCTGAAAAATACAACCAGACATTAGCTGATGTTAGCCAAAGAAAAGATACTGTGAGCGTAAATTAATTAAAACCATTGTCCGTTTTTAGCAGAATCACTTATATAGGCAAAATTCGTTTCAATATCCGTTGTCAACATGCGCTCAATAACCGAGAGTTTTGGGCAGTCAAGCTTACCTACAGATTCGAAAAAATCATTCCGTTGATTCATATCTGAAAATTCACTTTTTGCTTTTTCGCTGATGTATGAGAAATCGGCAAAACGCAGTAAGCGTGTATGCCCGACCATGATTTGTGCGCCCGAAATCATCGGCTTACCCACAACAGCCATTGCTTTTGCTGCAAAATCATCGACCCAGCGCTGGCCAAATTTGTTTAACTCAGTACCGACATTTACGGGTAGCTTGAGTTTTTGAGCTGCCGTGATGCACTCATGAAACAGCTTTGTCTTTAGCTTTTGTTCATCGGGGTCTTTTATATTCCAATTCCGATCCGGTACAATATTTATCGCGGCAACGCCTTTTTCCATTTGGCATTCAAGCAAGTCGAGAATTTTTTCTTCACCAGTGGATGTACCATCAAGCCAGGTTGCCATTGGGATTGCCTGACAATCTAGAATCATTTTAATGACATCATCGAGTAATGGGAATGTATTGTCATCTGGCTGGGCGTATCCCGGACCGCCTTTTTTCATCAATTTGGATCGACAGAGATCATTAAATTTCATTGGATCATTTAG
>JABSQK010000524.1 GCA_013215875.1 Lentisphaeria bacterium | reverse complement strand
ACAGTTGATGATTCAGACAGAGCAGTCGTCACGTATAGCGACATTAACTTCTTTAATCTGTTTATGAGTAGTGGTGATGATCAGGTCGATCTGACAAGTGCCTTGGCCGGTGTTGAATACTACATTTTAGGTGATGCAGGTAATGATACCATTAATTTAGGCAGCATAACAAGCCTTATTACTGATGAACAGTACGACGATTCTGTGATGGACCATATCAATGGATATGTGAGAATCGATGCGAATGCAGGCTATAACCGTGACTTCATAATATTGCCTTCTGGCTTTAATATTTCGCAAGATGAAAGTCGTGTATCAATTGATAATTATCCTGCAGGAACACATTCTAAAACAACCTGGAGTCAGTTTGGATTCGACATTATTAATATCAACGATAGTGGTACTGAGGCTGGTGCTGATACAAACCATGGTCGTATCAGTAATACTCAAATTGACGGCTTTGGTATTGGTCTGGGCGCAGATGACAGAGTCAATTATTATGATTTTGATATAATGAATGTGGAACTGGGCCTGGAAGACGAAATCCTCGATGTCATCGGTGTATTTGACAGTTATGCCGATGGTGACGACCCTGCACAAGTCGATACTCCGGATAATGGGGCGGTATTGCCCGCTTCTATTGATAAGCGCGCATTGTTTATAAACGGATCTGCTGGTGATGATATAATCAATCTTGGTATACACAGTGGCAGTCCAGTGGATAACCTGGAAAATAACAGTGGCATACGGGTAAATGATATTCGCTTGGGCATGAATGGCTTGTTCGGTAATATTGTTGTTGAAGCAGGGCTGGGATTCTTTGATCAGTTGAATATTTATGATCGTACTGATGATCAACAAAATTCAGACATCCGTTATTTGGCAAACGAGTCATATGATCAAATAAGAGATGCAGGTGACCTTGCAACTGTTGAACAGCACGACATGGATGGTCATGTCACGGGTCTTGATAATCAACTGCGTGGAACAGCTTTGTATCAGGACGTATCACATAATGATTTTAATGAGTTCAATATCTATCTGGGTTCAGAAGATGATATAATTTATATTGAAACCTTTGAACGTACAGAAGAAAATAACAACAGCAATCCAGACCATGAAGCAATTCCGGGACAGGATAGCACTAATATCTTTACAGGTGCGGGAGATGACCGCGTCGTTTTATTTGACGAGCAATACTTAAACGGTTCTGTCGATGGCGAAGAAGACTGGGACATCCTCGATTACTCACTTTGGACACATGGCACGATCGCTGACTTTGATACAGGCCGTGCGGAAGGCTTCAATAGTGGTTATAATGATGGTATCTTTCGCTTCAACGAAGCATGGGGCGGTAACAAGGATGATCATTTCTTTGGTGACGACCTGGATAATATCTTTATCGGCAATGAAGGCAATGATTATCTTTATGGCCGTGGTGGTAGCGATACCTTAGAAGGTGGTACTGGCGATGATAAGCTTGTTGGCGGTACTGGCACAGACCGTTTGATTGGTGCTATTGGTAATGATGTCCTTATTGGCGGCGCGGGTGCAGATTACCTGGATGATGGTCTTGGATCAGATACGATTAGCGGTGGTGCCGGTGATGATTATTTCCTTCTAACATCAAACGTTGTTGATGGAATGGACATTATGGACAGGGATGTTCTTACCGAGGGAGTTCAGGTTGATGAAGATGATGTGGAAGAGGGAGTCGAGATAATTGACGAAGGTAATGATACTATCGATTTCTCTAACTTTGAGTATAGCATCGAAATTGATATGCGTGATACTGACAGATGGATTGAACTTCATGAATGGTCCTTATTTAACGTGGAACTAGATAGAGACGAAGATGTCTACAAAATGTTCCGAATGAATGGGGAATTCGAAAACATTATCGGAACAGACTATGATGATGAGATTTATGGTAACCAGTTAATAAATATTATTGCGGGTGGTGGCGGTAACGATGATTTGAGAGAAATTGCAAATCCCGGGGCTACACTACCAAATGGTCAGCCAATAAAGGATACAATTATTGAAGGTAATTGGACTCCGGATCCCATAGTGCCTGATGCTGGCGAAGCCCATGTTGAATATGTCTTGCCGGTAATGCCCGTCGTTGATACAACAGATTTCCGCAATCTTGTAATGGCTGCAAAACCATGGCAATCAGCACAAACCAAATCGACTACACTTGAAGATAGAACCTATCGCTACTATGCATCATCGAGTGAAGCGGATATTATGATCTTGGTTGATCCTGCTGATGATACACAAGTTATCATTGCAGAATTTAGTGATGGTGACTTGGAAAGATCAATCCGGGTAGATGATAGCTATGTTGGGATTGAAGTGTTTGGATCGACGAGGGATAATTTCCCGCTAGAGGACGGACAGCGAATTACCGTTGTTGATGATTTAACGACGACAGGACAGACCATCACTGTTACACTGCGTGGCGAAAATAATATTTTTGATTCAAGTACGGCGCCACACGCTGTAAAAGTTATTGGCTCCCAAAACGATGATATCATTTTAACAGGTGTCGGTAATGACACGGTCAATGGCGGTGCTGGTAATGACTATATTGATACCGGTGCTGGTAATGACCTTGTGAATGCAGGTGATGGCGATGATGTTATCTTTGGTCGCGATGGCAATGATGAACTACGAGGCGATGATGGCAATGATGTTATTCTTGGTCAACTCGGTGATGACCGCCTTGTTGGCGGACTCGGGGACGATTTAATTATTGGCGATCTTGGTAATGATATACTTGTTGGTGATGGTACAGCAATATTTAATCTTGATGTAGATCGCAACTTATTGGTTAAGGAAAATGGTAAATTAGATTATATAATTGTCGCCTTAGTCAATGTCGGTGGCGATGACACTTTGATCGGTGGCAATCATGGCCAAAGCCCATCTGAAAGCGGCGATGATTTTCTTGATGGAACAAATGGCAATGATTTACTCATTGGTGATGATGCCATCCTTTATGATGGTGATGACGATGACGATGGTTACTGGGATTTATATGTGATCGATACGCAAGCACGTACAGCAGACCCTGAAACAGATGGCGATGATTTTCTTTATGGGTCCGCAGGCGATGATTGGATCTTTGGCCAGGGTGGCGATGACTTACTCGATGGCGGTCGTGATAATGACTTACTTGATGCAGGCGTCGGCAATGACTACTTACGTGATGCTTATGATAATAATATTCTATATGGCTGGTATGGTGATGATGATCTTATATCCTTGAATTTAACGACGCGTATCTTCGGTGGTTTTGGCAATGATGATATTATTGCAGACCCGAATAGTGATGTCATTGATGAAGGTCCTGGAGATTCTGATACATTAACTGAGTACGATGTGATAAATGAACCGATGTTAATAACGGTTGAGGTTCTTGAAGATACCGATACGAACCCTGAACGATATATTATTAACTGGGGCGATGATACATATACTGTTTTTGACTTTACAGACTCGCTTGATCCATTTACTGCCAATTATACCCGCGTGGATACCACTGGCGACTTTGATACGGATTTCCTAATTATACCCGGATCTTATTCATCGGGTGTAGACTTTGGCTTAGTGAACCATTTATATCCAGATACTGAGACTTATATCTTTAGCTTAATCTATAAATATTCGGATGATGCCGAAGTAGAAGTACCTATTACCCTGGTCAATGCAAACCTTGATTTGGTAATTGAAGAATTAATTTTCCCCGTATCGCATTTTATGTGGGAAGATATTATCTTTAGTGCATCCGCATTTGATGTGGGTATTAACGATACCATAACTTATGTTTGGGATTTTGGTGATGGGCAAATTGGTGCTGGGCCATTAGTGCAGCATGAGTACAAAAAGACAGGTAATTATAATGCAAGTTTAACTGTGATTGACCCCGATGGTGGTTCCCAATATTTTGAGTTTATTGTTGAAGTGAAGGATAATCCGGATAATCCTTACTATCCACCACGACCAGATAACCCTGACCCAATATATTATGTAAATGCGTACCAAATGCCATTTGTGAGCGCCTTCGAATCAAGTTACGATACGCTGGACCAAGACAAAAGATTTGGTAATCGTTATTTCTATGAGTCAAAAGAAGATGCAGATCTAAAACCTAGCACAGATGATTTCTTTTGGCCGACTGAAGAGGAGATCGATAAATTGCTTAAACTCGAATTCCTCAATGAAGACGAGGCAGAAGAAGAAAACAAATCAAAATTAGATGATGTCAATTTCCTTGATGATACTATACCTGAAGAAGATGAGTCCGACGATAAAAAGAAATCCACTGAAAAGGATGATTCGTCTGATTCAAAATCAAAGAAATCACCAGGGATCTTCAGCCGCATGCTAAGCGGTATGTTTGGTTGGATGTTCTAAATACTTGAATATTAGTCTAATCGTTTTGCTCATCATCGAGCATGCTACCCATGAGGTCGCTGGCAAATTCGATAATTTCTTCGATGCCATCCATATTCTTTTTTTCGGACATGGCAATCATCATGAGTTTTATGACCATGGGTACATTGTGCGAATCACCTTTTTCGCCACGGGAATAGCGAATCAGTGCATCGAGAAAATCGCTTAATCGCTCATCACTCAGTGTATTGAAATTTTTGTTTTTTTCAGAGACGAGGAATGATCCCGCTTCACTTGTTGAAAAAGGATGTCCGCCTTGTTTAAAGATTTCCTTTACATGGGAATGCTGAAGGTTGCAGGCGATGACGATTTTTTTTAGAACTTTATTATTATCCATCGATCGACCACGCAATTGTTTGTCCTGCATACATCGGTACCACATCGCCATATTTGTCCGGAATGACAAACTCTTTTTTTACAAAATTTACTGTTGTATCCGGCACATCTATTTCGTAATTCCGTATGGCATTGTCTGAGATAAAGTCCTGTAATTTATCCAGGGCATCGTGTTTCTCAAACAGTTCGACAAGAATTTGCAGGGCAATTGGTGCGGTAAATACACCTGCTGCGCAGCCGCAGCATTCTTTTTTGTGTAAAGGGTGGGGGGCAGAGTCGCTACCAAACATAAGTTTTGGGTGTGCTGTAAGTGCTGCATTTAGTAATGCATCGCGGTCTTCAGGGCGCTTGGCAATGGGTTTGCAAAATAGATGTGGGTTGAGCAATCCGCCAGCAACATCATCGAGAGTAATAAGTAAATGCTGCAATGTAACCGTGGCATAGAGATTTTCGTATTCATCGAGCAATGCTACTGCTTCAGCCGTGGTAATATGCTCCATGACTATTTTCAGTTTTGGAAATTCTGTTGCCAGTTCATGATACTGTTTCAGGAAATCTTTTTCTCGATCCATAACAAATGCATCGGGATTTTCCCCGTGTACCAATAGCGGGATTTCCAGATCGCTCATGATTTGCAGGGTTTCTTTGGCTGCTTCGATAGAAGCTACTCCGCCTTCACTATTTGTGGTGGCGCCTTCGGGATAAAGCTTAATTCCGATAATTTTGTCTTTGGCAGATTTGAGAAGTTCGAGGCTGTATTCTTTCAGAAACAGTGTCATGAATGGTTCAAATTCATGGGAGGAAATGGCATCTGATATGTCGTTTTGATAGCTAACAAGGCGCTCAATGGAATCGACGGGTGGCACCAGGTTTGGCATAATGACACCGCCTGCAAAGCTGGCAGCCGACAAGGGGGCGACGAGCTTAAGCATATCGCCCTCGCGGAAGTGTATGTGCATATCTAATGGTGATTTAAGAGTGAACTCTGTCATAACATATCTTGTATGAATTTTATTTTTCTTTGCTAATATGGCTCTTTTTGATGAAATACCTAGCCTGGATAAGTCATAAATCTCGTAGCGAAAGGGCTAAGTGTAAAAGTAGCAGTCATTTAGGGCTGTAAGATGGGTGTAGGCGTGCCGAGGCACTTCAAAAGTCATCGTCAGTTCTAAGTGCCTGATACTGCAACAATTCACCCTTGCAGTAGATGGTTTTATGACTTATCCAGGCTACCTGTATAAATCATATTATTCAAGGTTGAGTCGTTGAAGGATTCGAGAGGAAGGGATGGCGTGATTATCGCAATGGGATATTAATATAGAGATGACAGGTAGTAACTTATTCTTTGAGCAGTGTTCGCTTGTTGTCTATCCAGGCATAGCCAAAGCTTATTTTATGTGCAGAGTCGACGAATAACAGATGCGCTTGTTTAGTGGACTTTATCAACTTTTTCTCAAGCAGGATATTTTGCCAGGATTTATGCAGAGCAGTGGCAATTAAAAATCTATCGTTGATCTTTTTCTTATCGAATGTTGGGGACTTTACAATGAAACAGATGATATGACCATTCTTATTTTTTGCATATACACCCCGGAGCAGCTTAGCTTGCCCTTTACTGCGTATATCGACCACGAGTGACATTAAAGCGACTTTAACATCTGCAGGCGTTTTTTGTTTAGATGAATCAATATCTGTTCTCTTAAGACCATTTACAATAGGTTCCTTGATCACAGTAACTTCTTCCTTCTCTACGGCTTCTTTCTCCACTTTCTTAAGTTCTTTTTCTACTCTTTTAATGGGGTCAATTTCCATAATCAGCTCGAGATTTTTATTCTGCCATGTTACCCCATAAGTCACTTTGCTTTCAAAATTAAGCAATAAGGCATGAGCCTGAAATTTGTTGGAAATTATCTTAGCACTGTTTAGGATTTTGCTCCAATTCTTGTGTATAAACACCGCAAATTGCACTTTCTTTTTCATGGACTTTTTTGCGAATGTTTTTGATTCTTCAATAAAGCAGATATAATTTCCATTTACTCGCTTGGCGTATATTCGTGATAATAGTTTGGTCTTTTTTTCTTTCTTCAGTATATCGATAATTTTTTGGACTGACGGTTTGAGCTCTATGGGGACTGCTATTCTCGATGTATCCAGCGTGGCTAAATTCAATGGCAGGATTTTCTCCTCTTTCTCAACTTTTTGCACAGTGACCTTTTCCACCACTACTTGCTTTTTCTCGACCTTTTGCACAGCTACTTTTTTCACAACTTTCTTTACGACAGCAGACGGTTTAGCATTTCGATTGTTCATCAGTCTTTTACGCAGGGATATGGCAGCTCTTATTTCTTTTTTATCAAAAAGCTTATAGCGTTCAGCTTTTTTTCGCATTGATTTGCTGGTCCAGAATTTTGTTAGATCTTTTTGGAATTCCGACATATCGATGCTTTCAAATCCTGCTTGAGTAGCTTTAAGGCGGTTGATGCCTTCCTTTAATGCAATAGTCATTTTGGGAAGAATTTTGTCATAGCCTTTTTTCTGAAATTCTGGAATTGCAGAACAGGCTTTTCGTAAAAAATAAACAAGGCCCCAAGCCTTTGGGTAACTAGTATCAGGGCTTCCATAGAATGCGCTATCGCCCTCAAAGATGAATATCTTTATATCTCTGAACCCGCCTTCAGCAAAACCCAGAACCGTCTTCGTATGATAGGCATGCTCGACTATTTTAAGTGCACCGGAATTTTTTATTTCTGTGCGTTCCAGCAGTTCTGCCTGCCCTTCATTATACCAGGTGGGTGTCCAGATTTTTCCAAGGGCATAATTTAAGTACTGGTGAAAGGCCTCATGGAAAACCACATTAATTACACGTTTGTTGAGCTTTTTCTTGGAATTTCCACCACTGGGAGAAATAATGAGCTCATCACGCACCGGTATCCAGACACCACCGGACCATCTGGGAGCCTCAGGTACATACTGAAAATATTCCTCACGAGTCGCGGGTATGACCAATACACTGAATGCTTCTATTTCATTTTTAGGTGGAATAAATATTTCATATGCCAGTCGAATAGTTTCTATATCTTTCTGTATCTCTTTTATCAGTCTGGTATTTTTGTGATTGACATTGGTTTTTATAATATAATTATCTGTTTCCACATGCCACCAGCTCTCAAGATCTTTTATATGATTCAATACTTTTTCACGCGATTTGAGATAGGCAGGGCTTTTATTCACCAGGTGTCTTACCTGAGCGCGATCACTCGCTCGAGGACTTTTTTTGAGTTTTTTGAGTTTTATTGATTTTAATATTGTGTAAATTTTAGAGCTGACTTTAGGGCCGAAGCCCATGTTACTGCGCATATGGAAAAGAATTGTCTTTTCTTCACTTAGTTTTATAAAATATGAACGATCATTGCTGTCTTCATCTTTTAATTCAAAATAGGGATATTTTAATTTGAGTTTTTTATGAGCCGGACTAATACTGAAAGTAGATTGTGTATAAAATGTGAGCCATTGTGCTAAATTTTCAGTATCCCAGGCAACAGGTTTGGTATTTTCTTTAAAATATTTTTTGAAATCATCAGGTGCGCATTGAGGACCGAGTGCCTCTGGAAATGCTTGCACGAATGACAGATTTATAAAAAAATTATCCGGTCCGACAATTCGTGCAATATGCTGGTGGTGCATCCATAAATCACGTGTACTTGAACGATTGTTCCATTCTCGGATAGCAGGGATACTTACTACTTTCGTATCCTTAATCCCTTTCATCTCAATATCGGCACCAGCAAACTTATAAGTGCTGGAAATACGAATGCGAAATTCTTTGTCTGCAGCATTCGAAAATGCAATTAATAAAATGTAAGTGATTAGTCTGTACATAGATACCCCACGTTAAGATTATAGGATAAGTTATTTCTACTGCTATTTCAAGTGCAGGGAAGAAAATTTCGATTTACAGAGAGACAGTTTTGCGGCCTTGTGAATTTACTCTATAACGTGCATAAAATAACCTGGATTATATGAAGTAAATATTCGTTGATTTTTTTATCTTTCCATTGTAGCAGTGCCGAGATGATTTATAGTCAATCTAACACAGATTGAGAATTAGTTTTAAGGAGAGATATGGCTGTTTTAGTTACAGGTGGAGCAGGGTATATTGGCAGTCATACAAATATTGAGCTGCTGAATGCCGGCTATGATATTGTCGTTGTCGATAATCTTTCGAATTCAAATATAGAATCGTTAAACCGTGTAAAAGAACTCACAGGCAAAGATCTCACTTTTTATGAAGTGGATTTGCTCGACCGTGATGCTCTGGAAACCGTTTTTCAAGCACATAAAATTGATTCTGTTATTCACTTTGCTGCTTTAAAGTCCGTTGGCGAATCTGTTTCAATGCCACTCAAATATTACCAAAATAATATTACCGGTACATTGGTCCTGTGCGACTTGATGGAAAAGTACAAAGTCAATAAAATTGTCTTCAGTTCATCTGCGACTGTATATGGTGTGCCTGAAACGGTACCTATAACTGAAGATTTTCCTCTTTCCACAACAAATCCATATGGTAGCACGAAATTGATAATGGAAGGCATTCTGCAAGATCTAGCAGTTGCGAATCCAGACCTAAGTGTGATATTGTTGCGCTACTTTAATCCATCGGGTGCACATGAGAGCGGGCGCATTGGTGAAGACCCCAATGGTATACCCAGCAATCTGATGCCCTATATTACCCAGGTGGCTGTAGGCAAGCTAGACCAACTCAGCATTTTTGGTGATGATTACGACACAGTTGATGGCACAGGTGTACGTGACTATATCCACGTCGTGGATTTGGCCATCGCACACGTGAAGGCGCTTGATAAACTGGCGTCGAGTTCGGGTGTTTCAATTTACAATCTTGGTACCGGGCAGGGCTATAGTGTATTGGAACTATTGAAAGCATTTGAAGATGCATCCGGTAAAAAAGTGCCTTATAAGATATGTCCACGACGCTCCGGTGATGTGGGTGAATGTTATGCAAATCCGGCAAAGGCAAATAAAGAGCTCAACTGGAAAGCGACACGGGGTATAAAAGAAATGTGTGAAGATTCCTGGCGCTGGCAAAACGAAAATCCGGATGGTTTTTAATCTTTACTAAGGCGTGAAATATAGAAAATCCTAAAAGGGTTATCCCGGTCCTCCCAGAAATTTCAAAATAGAAACCCACATGTCAATTAGACTTTTTTATAAGAGGACGAATCGTTCTATTTGTGAATCGCATATTGATAATTTCACCGAAATATCTTAGATTAAAATAAACAAGGCAGAGAAAATAATGATATCGAGTTATAAGAATAATAATCAATTGCCAACGGACATGATTTTTATTTTGTCGTGGGTATTTATCCCGTTTCTCATGATGATGGGATTCGAATATGCATTTTGGGCACGTTCTCAGCCTTGGCCCGCAGGACTATTTTCATTTTCTTTATTAATGCTTGGGGCAGTATTACTTTTTATAAGTCGACTTCCACTCTACCGGCAAGGAAATTTTATGAGTATAGGAATTAGGTATCTACCCAAATCATCTCTCGTATGGTATCGGCTGGCCTACTGGTTTATTATACCGAATATTTTCATCCTGCTTTTAATGTGGCTGACATTGTAGACAGTCGCAAATTTATTCTACAGGTTTTTCGAAGAGCACAAAGAGAATTGCGCCAAACATGCGTTTGGTTTTTAGAACGTTTAATCCGTGCTTCTCAAAATTTTCCTTGATGGTTTTTTCATCGTAGTGGCTGACATGGTCGTGGGCAGCTTTGTCAGAGACAAAGAGTTTATAAATACGTTTAATGAGGGGCCAGAATATTTTCCCATAGTCGGGAGTGGTAACGAGCAATTTTCCACCGGGCTTTAATACACGAACTGCTTCTTCAAAAAAGAGCGTGTCTTTGGGCATGTATTCGGCGACTTCGCAACAGTAGACATTGTCATATTCCTTATCCTTAAACTCAAGCATGTCGGCATTTCCCAATACTGCATTGCGTTCTTCATTGTTAAGGTAGCGGATGATGTTGGGATTATTATCGAGCCCTGTTACATTGTTGTTCGATATGACCAGTGGTCCACTGCCACAACCGATGTCGAGGCATTTTCCTTCCGGCTTGAGCAAGTCTTTGATTATCGCATAGCGTTTGCGCTGCCAGATTCTCTGGAAGGGCCATCTGCTTTTATAGGCGCGCTCATCATAATCACAGTAGGCGCGGGAATTTCTGTATTTGCGCAGGCGCAAACTGCCAAATAAAAATGCAAGGCCGTATTTAATGATGGCTGCTTTGCTGCGTCCTTCCATGCGCGGATGGTAGCAGAATGGGGCTTCGCGTATCTTAAACCCATGCCCGTAAATGGTGATGGCAATTTCGCACTGGATTTCAAAGCCGGAACTTTCAAGATCGATCACATCGAAAATTTCTTTTTTGTAGAGTTTAAATCCACCGGAGAGATCGAGGACTTTCATTGAGCAGACCGTGCCGACCCAAATATTTAAAATGCGGCTAGTGATATAGCGAAAGAATGTTGTTTCCTGTCCGCCACGTGGGACATAGCGCGATGCGATGACAAGGTCGCAGGTCTCTATTTCATCTAAAAACCAGCGTATATATGACGGGTCGTGTGAGCCATCTGCATCCATGGTTTGGATGAGCTCATGTGTGGCCTCTTTGAATCCGCGTTTGAGTGCATCGGCAAACCCCATGCTGGGATCACCAATGTAACGGGCGCCATGTTCCTTACAAAGTTCCTCGGTACCATCGCCAGTAGGTGTATCGACAACAAGTATTTCCAGCTTGTTTACTTTGTCGTCGAGTTCTTCATGCAGCCTCTTAAAAAGCCATGGCAGATTGCCGGCCTCTCTCATGGTGGGAAGCACGACTGTTAGATTGGGTTTATCGCTCAATTAATACTATCCTTAATCATACAGGTTCTGTTTTTTTGGTAATCTATCAAACTACCTACAGGCATAAAGCAGTTAAAGTATTTCTTTTTATTGGTAATGCACATGCCAATTTCCCAAATAA
Organism: Lentisphaeria bacterium; assembly: GCA_013215875.1. Lineage (GTDB taxonomy): Bacteria > Verrucomicrobiota > Lentisphaeria > JABSQK01 > JABSQK01 > JABSQK01. The sequence goes on along the minus strand of JABSQK010000524.1, from coordinate 1,857 downwards.
TATCGTGGAATTGCTTTTGTGGATTTTTACTAATAATCTCAGATCGGATAATAAGCGCCTCTTTATCTTTATTCAAGCGTTCATAAATTTCAGATAATGTATACATATAATCGGCATCGTCTTCATATTTAGTTTTTTGACTTTCCATTGTTTCCAGAGCACTTAGGTGATGATCAGACTCTTCAATCATAGAGTATGCCAAACTCAATTTTAGAATCTCGGCTTTAGTATGGGAATCCTTTTGTCTCAATATTCGTATCACAGCATTAAAGTCTTTACTGTGTAGAGACGGATTTGCAAGGATATATGCTTCATTTTTGAAAAATCCCAGGCTGTAAAACACTATTAAAAGCAGGATCGTAGCAAGTTTGGTGAGCGTGTGCAGAGCGACTTTTTCCTGGCTGAAAACCGCTGCAAAGAGCAGGGCACTTCCAGAGATAAAGAGCAGGTAATTATCGAGACCAATTGTCAGGATATAGGATGCTAGATAAAGATTGATTGCAAATTTATCTTTTTTCTTATGCATGAGGTATAAAAGCCCTGGAATGAAAGCGACAAAGGCGGGCAGAAAAAAGAGCAGCAATAGCGATTCCTGGCGAATGATCTGTGACTCAAAGGTGAATTGCTGCACCAGGCAAGAGGCAATGTGATAATTTTGAACTTCAGATGCGGCGAGAATAATAAATCCTGGAACGAGGATAGCAATTGCCAGTTTGCGTTTGTCCTGGAAATGCCCCGCGGCCAATAATGTGCATGAGAAGATAAAATAATAGAAGCTGGTATCGGGATGATTGATGATTTCTACGATGGCGCCAATATTCAGAGCCTGCAGAAAAAAGCAAATGAAAAATGCTTTGCGTCCCCACTGTTTGCGTGCGAGCAGGGCAATATTTATAAATGCCAGAAGAAGGAAAAGTGAATTTATCCGCAGGAGAAAGTAATAAGGGATAGAGCCGAAAACATTTAAATACGCCTCACGTATGAGGTCGACTTGAAAGTTTTCGGGGACGAATGGTAAGAGCAATCCCGACCATCCTGCGAGTCCAATAAAAACCAAGCTATAAATGACCAGTCCAGCACAGAGGCAGAGGAAGGCATCAATAATTAGCGGCTTTTTAGACTCCATTAGCGATTTGCGTACATCTGCTCGTAATAGTTTTGGTAATCACCACTGGTAACTGAATTGATCCACTCCGTATTCTCGAGATACCAGTTGAGGGTTTTTTCGAGTCCTTGTTCAAACTTAACTGTTGGCTCCCAGCCCAGTTCACTCATGGCTTTCTCTGCATTTATTGCGTAGCGCCGGTCGTGACCCAAGCGGTCCGTCACATGGGTAATCAATGATTCGGGTTTATCGAGAAAGCTTAAAATGGCTTTGATGACTTCCAAATTTGTCTTTTCATTCCCACCGCCAATGTTGTAGACGGAACCGGACTCGGCATTTTTAAAGCTCGTCCATATGGCAGTGCAATGGTCGTATACATAGAGCCAATCGCGTATCTGGAGGCCGTCGCCATAGACCGGCAGGTCCTTGTCATGGCGGGCATTGTTAAACATTAACGGTAGCATTTTTTCTGGAAACTGGTAAGGGCCGTAGTTATTCGAGCACCTTGTAATCACTGTATTTAAGCCAAAGGTGTGGTTAAATGCATGCACGAGGTGATCCGCACTTGCCTTACTTGCAGCATAGGGTGAACTTGGGATGATGGAATTGTTTTCATCAAAAGCAGGATCATCCGGCTCCAATGAACCATAGACTTCGTCGGTGGATACTTGCAGGAAGCGTTGCAGTTTCATATCCCGGGCGACTTTAAGCAGGTTTAGCGTGCCAGTCACATTGGTATCGATAAATATATT
>JABSQK010000523.1 GCA_013215875.1 Lentisphaeria bacterium | reverse complement strand
ATTGGAAAAGAAACTTAACGACGCCAAGCAGGTTTTGCAGGGCTTGCAAGGCAGTGATGATACAATTGCCATACGAGATGCTACTGCCATGGTCGAACGGGGCAGGCGTAACTTATTGCGCGAACCTAATTTGCCTAAGGGTGATACTATGCCCGTTAAACTGTGGACCTGGAAACTTGGAACGATTGTATTCATTGGCATTCCGTCTGAGCCCTTTGCTGAAATTCAGCTTGTTCTGCGTGAGCGCTTTCCACAGTATACAATTATCATTGGCACGCTCTGCAATGGTACCGATGGCTATATGATGCCTGAAAAGGATTATGGCACTGGTCTATATCAGGAATGGATTTCCCCCGCTGGAAAAGGGTGTCTGGAAGTGGCCATCGAGGCTCTGACTGCTGAGATTGAAAATTTATAAGAGCTAAGAAATGCTCTGCGGGTTGATTTTTCTCAGGATCTGTTATGTTGAGAAATGAAACACGCGTGGTGCTTTATCTAATTCAATAAATAAAAGGAGAAACAGACATGAGAAACGGACTAATTGTTGCTGTAATCGTTGGGGTTGCTGCATTTCGGATATTTGGGAATTCAGGATCATCAATCGATGATCAACTTGTTACTGTATGTAATGAAATGAACAAAAAGACTCCCTACATGGTAGATCAAGTCACAAGACTAGATTCAACTGTCCCACTATCTGGGGAGATTAAGTATCTCTATACACTTATTGGAATCAAAGAACTATCTGCGGATCAGAAAAAAACAATTGAAACAAATACCAGAAACCTTGTTAAGAATTCTTCAGATCTTAAAATCTTCAGAGACGAGGGGATCGATATGACCTATCTCTATCGAAACGAATCGGGTAAAGAAATATTTGAATTTAGCATAAAGCACTAAAGCTAGCTGTCATAAGAAAAATTCAAAACGAACTCCACAATTCCCTTTTAGAAAAACATGCGTCTTAAAGATATTAATAATGCCAGTATTAACTAATCACGATATTCGACAAGTACATGACGACGGTGTGATGATTTTACGTGGGGCATTTTCAGAAAAGATTGCTGAGTCTGCCAGGGAACAACTATGGACTGGCTTAAAAGCAGACCCGAATGATTCAAGTACCTGGCCAGACAAATCGGATATATTCGATATAGAATTATCCACTGATATTATGGATGGCGTTTTTAGCGAACGAACAGTATCCGCGCTGGATGAGATTCTTGGCGAGGGATGCTGGACCCGGCATGAAAATTTTAGATACCATCCGATCAACTTTCCCACCCAGCAACAATCCTGGGCTGAGGGTGGTGGCTGGCATGTGGACGGCAATTGGTTCGACCACAGCTGGACGAATACAAAGCAGGCTTTGGTTATCTTACCACTCTGGTCGACAATCGAAGCCAATGGCGGTGGTACACGGGTAAAAGCAGGTTCATACAAAATTGCTGCTGAGATTCTAAAAAAATTAAATGGCGAAACCTTAGATTACAAAAACTTTGCTAATCAAGTACTTGAGCGCTGTGATGATTTTTCGGATGTGTTTGTTGAAGGGCAGGCTGGCGACCTGGTTATCATGCATGGCTACAGCTTACATACCAGTGCAGTCAATCATAGCCAGCATGCACGTCTTACCACAAACTCCTGTGTACACCTAAAAACAACACCTGATTTTTCCGAAGAAAATGAGCAGCCCAGTCTATACGAACAAACACTTAATTGTATTTGATTCGTATGGACAATTTCATATACTGTTTTAAGTTCAATAACTAAGATTAACTGGATAAATATATGGCTTATGTAGATAAAGATAGTCGCAGTGTCGACTGGCAATTAAATGAGAGTGGTATTGTTGTATGGCCGATAGGGGCTTTTGAACAACATGGCTATCATATGCCATTAAATACCGATAACATTCAAGCGGAATACTTTGGCAAGTACCTGGCCAAACGTTTGGATGCGGCATTATTACCGGCCTTACCATTTGGTACTTCACTCGAACATGCCGGCTTTCGTGGCAGCATAACTTTAAGTCCCGAATTAATGATGGGCATGGTCGCTCATATGGCCGATGAACTCGAAGCACAAAACTTCCATACACTGATTATCATGAATGGCCACGGGGGAAACTTTTCCATCGCCCCAAAAGTGCGCGAAATAAATCGCCAGGACAGACCCATTAAAATTTTGATCGTAAGACCCTGGGAACATACCACGGCGTTTTCTGGAAACGAAATACACTCCGGCGAATTTGAAACATCGGTCCTCTTGGAAATAGAACCAAAATTGGTCGGCGATGATCGCAGGGATT
>JABSQK010000522.1 GCA_013215875.1 Lentisphaeria bacterium | reverse complement strand
ATTCGGGAAGAAGCAGCACCTCATCCCGTTGTACACCTTTAATAAATTTCATTTATATACTCCATAATAAATCATAAAGGAAATAGGATTTTAAATAAACTAAAAACAAGATCACTAAGGTGTTTTTCACACAGGCTCGGGCCGGGCGCTGTGTGAAAAACACATATAACTTTCCAAATAGTGCCAGAATGCAGTAAGCGCGCTATGTAGTGAGCCCATTCTTGGGCGTTTCGCAGCTTTGACAGCGAAGAATCGCTTAACTACATAGAAAAAATGTCCTTTTTTACACACTCTGGGGCCGGGCGCGTACCCAGACTACTTCACGCTTCAACTTCATCATGATCTTTACTCCGGGTACGCAGGCGGCTCGCCTGCATTCAATATTTTAAGATTCAAGGTTGGAAAAGGAGGGAGCATTTGATGCACCCGGGCCGGCGCGTACCCAGACGACTTCACAGAACTTCATCTTCCTTTTCTTTTTTACGTGATTGTCGTATGGAGACACATAAGCCCACTGCGAGAAAAACGAAAGCAAATAGTATTGCCAGGGGACCGTAAGCTTTCTCATTCAAAAGCATTTGAATGAATTCTGCCGGCAGAAGCCCAACTGTGCATAAAGTGATTAAGGCTGTTTTACGGGCAACTGAGCGGCTGTTGAAAAAGTAAACGCCAAGGGTGATCAGCCAAAGGCAAGCCACATTGATATACATCAGGCTATGCTTGTCGACAACGATCGAAAGAAAATAAAGATATACTATAATCGCCAGGAAGAGAAATTTACGAATTTTATAAAAGGCTAAACGCCAGCGCATGCTGTGCAATGCCAAATATATAAGCGCTATACTCAAAAAATAATATCCCTTATCGGGCGAAAATGGAATCCTGCTCAGTGATACAATGCATACGCAAATAAGTCCGCCTAGACCCAGGCGGGGATGGCGGAAAAAGAGACAGGCAACGCTGGCAGTGATTAGCGTAACATGAATAATATCTCTCTGACTAAACTCTGTTTCCAGACCCAGGCAATTGCCAGGGAATAAAAAGGCCAGAAAGAAAAGCAGGCTATTGGCGAGCAATGAGCTGATGATCATCCAATTGCGTTTATTTACATAGACCAAAATTCCCAGGCCGGCGCTACTTAAGAGCAATGCATACTGGGTAACGGCTCGCGACTCAATATCCAGAAGGAAAAATGCACAACTAAGTGGTGCAAGATAGACCCACTTTTTCAGCATTGGATTCAACCGGCTACGAAGAGCAATTAAGACCCAGGAAGCTGTCCATAGCATTGGAATGAAATTTACAATCAGGTGGTCGATATCATATAAATAGGCGATCCAGAACAAATGGAAAAGCGAAATAGTTAACCATACCAGTGCCTGGGTTAAGGGAAGGTGTTCGCTAACACCATCACTTTTCACAGGTTTCTGACGATGCATGACAAAGAGCAGAATTAGCAGTGGTACACAAATATTAAGAATATTATAATAAAGCGTCACCCGTTTGTCAAAGCTATCTGCTTCTGCTGTATTCAATGAGGCGTAAATTACCGGCATGCAAAAATTAAATAATAGAAATACGGTGAAGATCGTCACCGTATTTGCTTTAAGTCGCAGGGCCTTGCCTGCTGCGTAATGACGACCGGCAATAAAGGCAATGCCCAGACTGCAAATAACAATGCTTGCATAGACCCGCTCCATACTACCTGGTTCGCCCAAATGGCTGCTGCCATGTAAAAGAATAAATGGAATGAAAATAAAAATAGCATCGAGCAAGACAAGCAATTGAGAATCATTGAGAATCTTTTTGCGAAATAAAAATGCTGCAGCCAGTATCAAAGCAGTTTCATAAATTTGCAGTGAACTAAAATTAAATAAGAGCTGCACCAGGTCGGAACGCAATAAATTTTCATCGATCGATACAAAATATATACCCAGTAGAATGCACAAGGCACTAACTAAATATAACGGGTTACAAATCACTATTTTCTTCAACATCAACAGACTCCTTTTTTCTGATCAATTATCATCATGTATTATCATATACTATCATTTCGGATTTTTAAAGAGCGGCAATAAAATTTAGTGAAGAGTCCTCGGTAGCAGTGATAGCAGCAGTCAGGAGTATGGATTTAGACAGAAGTGGCCTATACACTGTGAGCCTATAAAAACGTCTCTAATTGAGGGAAAATGGACTGAAGATGTTCATTTTGTAACAAATTAATTTTTTCTTTTCTTGTCTCGCATCTTTTTTATAGCCATATGCTGATTATTTGTGGCCTTTATTTGGCTGTTGACTTTATGGCTGATCAT
>JABSQK010000521.1 GCA_013215875.1 Lentisphaeria bacterium | reverse complement strand
GAAGATCAAAATGTCCTATCTAAAGTGGAATTACTAGCTAGGCGAGAAGTGGATTTAGAAAATTACATCTTGAAATTGCAAATCGAAGCAAGGGTTCTTGGTGATCTGTGCAAATCGCACATTGTTCCAGCAGCTGTGAAATATCAATCCATTCTAATTAATAATGTTAAAGGAATGATGGATGTTATGGGTGCGAAGGATGGAAAGGTATATAGTGGGGCTCAGCTAGAAATGATTAAAGAATTATCTGGGCATATTGGCGATATTAAAAATGGAATAGACTCAATGGTAAAAGAGCGTAAAGCGGCTAATAAAATAGAGGAAAATGAGGATAAGGCAATCGCTTACTGCGATAAAGTAAAGCCTTATTTTGATAAATTGAGATACCATACAGATAAGCTAGAACAGATTGTTTCTGATGATCTTTGGCCTTTACCAAAGCTAAGAGAGTTATTATTTACACGTTAGGAAGCAACCCCCACATTTTGTGGGGGTTTTTTTTCTGAAACTTTTCTAGAAATAGTGCGTATCACGCCACTATTGGATTTCTAACATATGGAGTAAATTCAAAAAGAATAAGAGAAGTATATCGAATTTAAATAATTTGATTAAATTCGCAAGTATTGAATCAGTTCCAACTTTTGGAGATTAACTAGGAAGATAAATAGACCAATTATGAAATTTGTTAGACTAATAACTTGTTTATCAGTTTTATGCAGCTTTAGCTTGAGTGCATCGGCACAGAAAGATTTTTCTAAAGAAGCGGATTACGCTTATAGAAATGAATCCTTCTTTTCAGCGACAGAACTTTATAAAAGAGCAGAAGCGAAAGCAAAACCTGCTAAAAAAGCATACATTAATTTTCAAATCGGGGAGTGTTATAGGCTTCTTGTGGAGCCTGCTCAGGCTCAAACGTATTATAGTAGAGCAATCAAATTAAAGTATGATAAGACAAATCCTATTGTTTAATTGCATTTGGCAGATGTGCTTAAAGAGCAAGGGAACTATAAAGATGCTCGAGCAAACTTCGAAAAATATTTGGTTATCAAACCAGGTGATAAGGAAGCTATGGAAGGAGCTGAATCTTGTAGGAAAGCAATCTCTTGGGTTTCTGATCCAACAAGGCATATTGTAATGGCCGAAATCCAATTAAATACTGATCATTATGATTTTGCTCCAGCGTGGGGAGATAAAAAACACAATATGCTTATATTCTCTTCATCAAGAGAAGGATCTACTGGAGAGGAGATTGATCAAAGAACAGGTGAAGGTTTTATGGATTTATGGATAACAACAAGAGACCAAAAAGGTAAATGGGGTGAACCGGTTATTCTTCCAACCACAATAAATACAGAAGATAATGAAGGTGGTTCTGAATTAAATTCAAAAGGAACTAAACTTTACTTTACTAGATGTCCACGTGCAAAAAAAGAAAATGTTGGATGTGATATTTATGTTGCTGATAAGCAAGGAAAAAACTGGAAACAGTCTGTTTTAATT
>JABSQK010000520.1 GCA_013215875.1 Lentisphaeria bacterium | reverse complement strand
CTTATTGCACATTGGTTTCCGATGAATGGGATTGTGAACTTATGCACGAGATGCAAATCGAACGTGTACACCAATTGAAAGAGTTGGGTTATCTCGCATTTAAGATGGAACCGATGATGTCATCCGAAGAGAATATTCTCGAACTTGCCCGCCGTGGTCGTGAGGCGATTGGCCCCGACCTGATGATGTCAGTTGATGTGGGCTATCGATTTGATGATGTGCCAAGCTGTGTGCGAATTTGCAAAGAGCTCGAAAAACTCGATACCTACTTTTTCGAAACGCCCTTCCCTATAGACAGCACCGAACCCTATGCGCGTTTAGCAGAACAGACGACAATCCCACTGGCCATGGGCGAACACGGTGTGGGTCGCTGGGAATTTCTTGATATGATCAAGCGCGGCAAACTCGGTGTTGCCCAACCTTACATGAATACTTGCGGTGGTATTACCGAAGCCAAACGCATTGTTGAACAAGCTATGGATTATGGCGCCCTGGTCATTCCAGGTAACTGGTCGACACAAATCCTTGGTGCTGCGACTGTGCACCTTGCAGCCTATTCCAGAATTTCGCCGTACGTGGAATTCGCCCCGGCAGACGTTTTCGATTCACCACTGCGTCAGCACATTCAAGATTTATCGCACCCCGTTGTCGATGGTGTCATAAAGCTGCCAACAATACCGGGTATCGGTATCGAACTACCAGAAGACCTCGTTAAAGGTTTTACCTTGGATCTGTAAAGTTTAAGAATTCATATGCGATTTTTTCAGAATACTCTAATTACGATGGATGACGGTATCCGTCTGGCAGCAGATATTTATTTGCCAGACGAAGACGCGCGTTACCCGGCCGTTCTATATATGGGTCCTTACCGCAAAGACGACTGGATTTTGACTCATGGCAGTGTGTCTGGATTTCCTGAGATATACACGGCACGTGGTTACGCGGTGATCATTGCCGATGTTCGCGGCACCAATGATTCCGAAGGTCATAGTCATGTGATGTTCAGTTATCGAGAACAGGAAGATGGCGCCTTTCTGGTTGAATGGGTGGCCGCCCAGGATTGGTCCGATGGCAATGTAGGGCTCACTGGTGTTTCCTATGGTTTCTACACCACCTTACTTACTGCAGCTCAGCAACCGCCACACCTGAAAACTATCGTTCCTCTAAATGGTGGCGTGAGCTGGCAATATTGTTCAGGGGAAAACGGTTTGCAGATGGCCTTGGGATTTCAAGCCAACTATGTAGCCTTGCAACTGTCGATGATGGGTGCCCCTCCGGGGTATCAGGACGAAGCCGGGCTCTGGCGCGAGATCTGGGAGAAACGTCTTGAGAACCTCCCCGGCTGGGGACTGGACTGGTTGGCTTATCCACCGGGTGATGCCTATTGGGATGAGGCATCTGTCGAAACGAAGTATGATAAAATTAATGTTCCCGTATTTACCATCGGTGGTTGGTGGGACCGTTATCCGAGCGATTCCTTGATGATTGCCGATGCCGTAAAAGGCCCGACGAAAATATTACTTGGCCCCTGGCAGCATATGCGACCCGATGCAGGAATTCCCGGTCCACGCGTCGATTATGATATTGTGCTACGCTGGTTTGATTACTGGCTAAAGGATATTGACAATGGTATCATGGATGAACCCTTGTTCAGTTATTATGAACAACGCTATGGTGAGCCGGCAGAATACCGCCACGAGATCCCCGGTAACTGGCGCAAAGAGTCATGGCCCATTGAGGGCGCTTCTATCTTATCTATGCACTTACACAGTGACGGCTCCTTGAAAGAAGATTTAGAAGCCACGAAGTCGTATAAAGAATATCGCTATGATCCGACCATCGGTGCTTGCATGAATCTCGATGGTGGTATCTACGGAGGCATTGGTATGCCTGTGGACCAACGGCCGGATGAAAAAGGATCTTTGACTTATACGACTACCCCTTTAGAAAGTGAAGTGGTGGTCACCGGCATCCCTAAAATACGTTTACAGTTTTCCAGTTCCGCACGGGTCATGGGCGTCTTTGTTAAGCTCTGTGATGTGGCACCGGATGGGACCGTAGCGCTTATTACCCGCGGCCAATTGAATGCATGTTTCCGCCAGGGATTAGATGATCCACAATGGTTAATACCTAACGAAGTCACCGAATTGAATTTTGATATCAAGGCAACGGCCTATGTGTTTGAACCGGGCCATTGCATTCGTATTAGTATCACAAGTGGCGGTTTCCCATCGGTGATGCCGACACCGGAGTCCGGGACAAACCGGATTCATTCCAGATCATTCATTGAATTGCCCGTATTGCCCGCATCTCGAAATGAAGACGAGGAAACACTTAGGATAAAACCCATGGAATCACCATCGGAAGAACGGCCAAAGGGCGTGGATATTGAGTTTGCCCGGAATGAGGAAACTGGTGAGGTTCTTGCTACCCTTTCTATGCACAGCCGCTTTCGCAATGTTGCGGGTTGGGTTGATCATTGCCAGGAAACCCGCTCAACTGTGTTAAAAGATAATCCAGCCGCTTCAGTATTTGAGAGCGTCTCGACCTATACCATGGAGTATGATACGGGTGAATGTGTACGATCTATCGGCACAATTCGCTGTGAGGGACAGCCGGAACTGATGAAGCTTGAAGCAAGTCTACAAGTGATGCAGGATGCTGACGAACATGTCATTCGCAATTGGGCCTACGAGTACCCCCGCTTGTTTTATTAATTATAGAAGCGTTTGACCATTAATTAAAAATACGCTGAGTTTAATTGGCATTCGTATTCAGACGAACAGGATGCCACATTAATTATCTAATCAACTTACTGATACTGATCAATCGTCATCTTCATCACCTTCATCATTTTGAATCGCTTTCAAGAAATCCATCCTTACTCATTTCGCTTGCCATAGCCGGTGGATGGAATACAGGATTAGCAAGATAGTAATTTTGATTTTGGCGCACGGATAAAATAGCTCAGGCAGGCTGAAATTAACAAGAGGAGATATTGATTGTTTCAGTGTTTGCATCCAAATCCAAATCATTGAGCAGAATGTAACTTGCACCATTGAAATATTGAAAAATTGCAGTCAGTTCTATGAGTCGTTTCGTGATGTAATTTGCGTTCGCAGTAGTTCGTTAATTAAAAGGAAAACTATATGAAAACAGTCGCAGTCACAGGCGTTGAAGCATGTGAAGTATTGGACCTTGAGCAACCGAAGGCTTCAGGAAATTTTGTCGTTGTCAAAATAATGGTATCGCCCATGTGTACCGAATATAAGGCCTATAAAGACGGCGACCTTACGGATTGTCTGGGACACGAAGCAGTCGGCGAAGTGGTCGATGCCGGCGAGTCCAGTTTAGTTAAGGCTGGCGATCGTGTTGTGGCCATGCCATTAAACTGCTGCGGTAAATGCAATTATTGCGAGAGCGGCGAATTTATTTATTGCCAAAATCGAATCGATCCCTGCGAATGCTCTGGTAACAGTACTGGAGCAGCCACCTATTCGCAATACCTTGTGAAAGAAGATTGGATGCTGGTCCCCATTCCTGAAGATATTAGCTATGATGAAGGCGCCATGATGTGCTGCGGCCTCGGCCCAAGTTTTGGTGCCATGCAACAAATTGATGTGGTGGATACAGATACCATTCTTATCGCTGGTCTGGGACCTGTCGGGCTCGGTGGCGTTATCAACGCATCCTATCGCGGTGCCCGCGCAATCTGTATCGAAGGCAATCCCTATCGCCAGGAATTGGCCATGGAATTAGGTGCAGCAGAAGTTATTGCTCCAGGTGAGAATGCGCTGGAACGCATTCTTGAATTAACTGATGGTGCTGGCGCCGACAAGGCGATTGACTGTAGTGGCGTAGCTGCTGCCCAACGCCTGCTCATCGATGGCTTACGCCGGCGTGGTAAACTGGCGTTTATCGGCGAGACAGGGTCCGATTCACTCGACTTACATGTGAGTCCCGACATGATTCGCAAAGGTTTAACCCTTCAGGGCAATTGGCATTATCCATTGACCGATGTACCGGAATTACTCAAAGTCATCCGTGCTAGCAAAGACAAAATTGCCAAACTGGTTACCCATCATTTTCCCATCGATCAAGTGCAGGATGCCTGGGAACTTCAACTCACCGGACAGTGCGGTAAAGTCATGCTTGATCCGTGGACGAGCTAAGGATAGATATGCAAGAATTTGATATTAGTAAATTTGCCTTGCCCAATGCGGCAAGTGGAGAATGGCGCTTTGAAGAACCACGGGATATTCAGCGCATCGTATTAAAGTTTCCCAAAGAACTACCGGCACGACCAAAAATTCACTACATGAAAAAGTATTGGCCGGAACAACGCCATGAAGAAAATATCAAAAAGACCACTACGGAATTTGGTTTATCACCCATCGATGATTGGTTCACCGCCAAGTGGGTGAATGCAAAAATCAAAGTTGAGAAATTAAATAAGCATGAAATTTCAATCACCTTTAAAGGATTGAAATCAGAGTTTTCGGACCTAAGTAGCTATGATGTAGACTTTCGGCGCACCCTTGGGTTTCGTATCAGCGGCTGCAGCAAACAACCCACAAGCGTTAAGATTTATACGCCAGCACCAAGCCAGACAACAAAAGTTCGGGTGGAGTTTGATGCAGGTAAAACCTGCAACTGGAAGTCACTGACCCTCTCTGGATACAACGCCAGTATCGACAAAATAAATACCGGCAAAACATTTAAATCTAAAGGCAAAACGCTCACACCTGGTCGTGGTAAGTCACGCAGCTTTACCATGCAAGCAACGCACATGATCACCCCCAATGATTTTTCCGGAGACGAGGGACTGATTACCTTTACAGGTGATCGCGATACCTTCACAATTTCGCTCGATGCCCTGGCATTCCAGGGACCCGTCTGGAATAAGGAAGCCGGGATCTACATTGCAGATGCCGGTGATGCCCGCAGCTTTGCAGATTATCAGGCAGAGATCAAAGAAACAAAAACCCTAACAGAGCAAGTATTAGCGAAGTCTGAACAAACCCTGCGCGGCTCATTCCTGGGCCAACCAAGACCACATAAGGTCGCGACAAGTATTGGTTGCAAATTTGCCCAGCAACGTTTTTGGCTGGAATGTTACGGCGACCTAATGATCCACTCGATCAATATTCGCAAATGTTCCACCCCGGATTTTAAACGTTTCGCCTTTGATCCGAAAGATTATTTTGGTGGGGGCCGCTTTTTCTTTGGTTTAGAATCAGCCGAAGACCTTGGCCATTTTCCAGACCCGGCTCCCGTGCTGGCGCAGAACAATCATTTTCGTCGCGGCGATATCAGGATCGAACAAAAGTCGTTTGCTGTGCCATTAGAAAAATCAATTCTCAAAGGTGACTGTGTGATTGACGATACAGTTATTGCACTCTTATGTTTTACCTTCCACAATGATGGACAGAGCAGCCAAACTGCTGAGTTACCACTTTCCGTATCGACCCAATCCCTGCGTTCCGAGCATGGGGAAGTACCGGATTCAGAAATGGAAACGCTGCAAACAGATGGCGGCTGGATCACTGGCAAATGGAATCGCAAAAAAGTTATTCGAGCCTTTGCTGAAACCAAAATGACCATAAAGAAAACGGACGATGGACTTCGTTTTTCTAAAAGCCTCACTCCGGGAAAATCCTGTCAGCTCATTTTGAAAGTTCCTTACATTGCAGTAGACCAGGCCAATGAAAAAAAGTTGTTGAAGACTTTAGATGCCGACAAGGCCTACAAGGAACTGGGTAAGTACTGGCGCCGTGAGTGCGGAAAAGGCACTAGACTCTCTGTGCCAAATGCACAATTGGAAAACTTGCACGATACCCATCTGGCACATATCGCTGTGACGGATAATACTATGTTGAATGATCCGGATCTTGTTACAACTTCTGTGGGT
>JABSQK010000052.1 GCA_013215875.1 Lentisphaeria bacterium | reverse complement strand
CACACTCCGAATCGCCATCATGAAGAACTTCCCAGAATTTTTCCTGTCGTCGTCCGCGCATTTGTGAAAACAAAGTGCCTTGATGCTGGAATAGTGTGGCGTCCTGATCATTTGAATGATTTGGCCAGGTCATAATGCCACCTTGATGGTCACTTTGCTTTTCGCTTCCTGTAAAGGAGATGATTTGGTTGATGCCTTTGGCTCCGCTAATCGTAAGGCTCCATGGCATGCAGTGCATGTGCCAGGCCCCTTGATAGGTGCCCCAATCCTGGACCGAACCCAAAACATAAGAAGGGGTCTGTTGATTATAGAGAATGCCATCGCCCGGCCAATCCTCACGGTCTGATTGACACAGATAGATATTGCTACGATTCGGATTAAAAGCATCTTCACCTTCACCAGCGGGATAATAACGCGGCCCAAGTTTTTCGATTGAAACATAGGAATCGTCACGCAAGGGCAAGCCAGCAATTGGTTCTGGAACGATATAATCGCTAACCAATGCAGGCGCCCGAAAATCTTGGCCTATTAGTTCATTTACCCAGGATGCATAGATCTGCTGGTCCATTTCAAAGACAGAAAAGCCTTCATTATTATAGACCCGCGAATGTGGCCCGCACCAGGTATCATCACGCAGAGAAATGGCCAGACTAAGGTGAAGGTAATCGAGAAAAACACTTGCAGCATTTCGAGTCGATCCATCGGGAAGCAGATGATATATCATCCACGCATCGTCCAGGACCACATGGAAATAAACAGTGCTGCGCCATTCTCGCATGCCGTGCATGACGCGGGTCTGACATAACTGCCGAAAAGCATCTTCCCAATACTCACGGTAGTCTTCGGCAGTATTACCATCTGAAAAAACGCGTTCTGGAAATGTAATGCATTCAGCCAGGCGGTTGCTGACATCGTTGAAGAGATGGTTTTCTGTGGGGCAATTGCAGTACTGATAGTTCCAAGGGTCAAAGGGAATTTTCAAATTTATATAGTTTGGCAATTCAGAGTTGTAGTGTGCATTGCATAAAGTTTCTATGCGCTGTGCAGCGGCTTGGCTCATTCGACCCCGGTACTTGAGTAACATATAATAAATTTGAATATCGAGGCAACGGGGATTTAAATTGGCAGTGCATAAAAAGCTATTTACTTTGTCGAGACATTTATTTTGATCTAGCAGAATCAGGGCATGATCAATACATGTGCAGCAATTCGCCTCGACGATGGCAGCGATTTGCGCCTCTTTGATGGATTCAATTTTCAATTGGCAGGCGTTTTCTTTCTGAGAAATCTGATTCATCGGCGCCATCCTTTGCTGTACTGCCAGTCTCGGACTAACTCTCCGTGTTCATTCCATTCACGGTGTGTCCCATCTTTCCAACCCGATACATAGTTTGTTTCTATTCGCAAATTTCCTATATGATCATAGGTTCGATCCACACCAGTTCCATGCACCCAGTTTTCTTCACTTACGCATGTTCCGTCCATAAGGAAGATTCGCTGGCAGCCATCTTGTATGCCACTTTCATAATGGGTCTCTTTTTGGAGCTGACCATTTTCGAAATAGATTCGCCAGGCCCCGGAAAATCGCCCGTTCTCATACGGAAGTTCCAGTCGTAATTGACCATTTGGAAAATACTCCTTTTCGATACCATGTTTGCGGCCATTATGAAAATCGACTGTCGTATGAATGGCACCATCATTAAACCAAGTGCTTTCTCTGCCTTGCGCTACACCGTTTTCGATTGGTGTTTCCTGTTTGAGTTGTTGGTTTGGGTACCAGGATCGTTCCCATTCGATTGCAGCACTCATGATGGGTCTCCCTGCCAGCGCCAGTGCCAGTGGTGTTGTTCATTCTTAAGCTGGCGCAGCATTTCCGCCTTATGTTCGGCATATACCAGCTGTTTAGCTTCTGCACTTTCAACCGCACTGGCAGGGTAATAATTTGCCAGGGGAGGGGACGAATTCGTTAGTGGTGCATAGGCCACGGGGCGCCGGTGTTTCAGATGGCGCTCTTTATGATCGCGTATTCCAGAGTAGAGATAGTCGAAAAAGTGTTCACCGCTCGTGGTAGCTTCAGTAATCTTTATATCGGCCCAGACAATGCCTTCGGGCGTATCTTCGGCGTTCGCCAAGACCTCACCATTCGGCGCGGCAATCAGGGAATGATCGCTGTGCGAGCTGACAATAAATACCTGATTATCCAAGGCACGGGTTTGCAGACGAAAAATTTCCGGCGAAGCAGCAGAGGGCAAACAAACAATCTCTGCCCCGTTTAATGCACAGGCTGCGGTCGCTTCCGGCCACATTTGGTCATAACATATGGTCATCCCTATGCGGCCAATATCCGTTTCAAAAACAGGAAATGAATCACCCGCTGTAACTAGCCAGCTCTCATAAACCGGCAGATGAACTTTGCGGTATTTACCAATGACCGCTCCCTGTCTGTCAAACAGTACAGCAACATTGTATATCAAGTCGCCATCGGCTTCGTAGTAGCATGCGACAATGTGTATCTTGTTTCGTCGAGCAGCTTCAGCCAATCGACTTTCTGCAGCCTGGGATGACGATTTTACTACACTGCGAAAAATGTCCGGATCATCAAGGTATGTCATGGCCATGCCCAAACCGGTGAGGTCCTCAGTCGTAACGACAAGATCGATAATATTCTCACCAGCATGATCCAACCAGGTTTCAATTAAATCCAAGCGGGATTCAATCGCTGCATCCAAAGCATCAAGGCTGAATCCATCTGCGAATGGATTGGCATATGACGGTGAATCATTTAACGCCTGCAATTGAATGGTGCCGATACGTGACATTTCTTTGCCTTTAAATTTAATTTTTCCTATACTAATATAAACAGGCTAGATTTAGTCTAAAAACTAGCTTTAGTAAATTTAGGGTAATTACGCGATAATTCAATATATAATTTATGAAAATAAATAATATAGAAAAAATGCCCATTATATACTATAAATAATTAAATATGAACTAGTTATGTTTTTTAATAGACTTGGAAAAAATTTCAATATATTTCTTAAATCAGTTGAATTACCCTTGAAATAAGCTAGTTTATTTACTAAACTAAATTAATATCGCATTTTAACCAGATAATTAAAGAGAATTAACATATGTTGCGAACACGACAAAAAGACAATCGAATCGGGTTTAAATTTACCCTGATCGAGTTGCTCGTGGTAATTGCAATTATTGCTATTTTGGCTGCAATGTTACTACCCGCCCTAATGCGGGCAAAGTATAATGCCAAACTTGTTGTATGCATGGGTAATCTGAAGCAAGGCGCGACTTCCCTAATCATGTACACAGTTGATTATGATGATAACTGGTTGCATCGCCAGAACAATTCAGGCCACTCTTCATGGTACGGGTATTTCACTACAGACGAACAAGTGCGTCTTTGGAAACAAGGTTTGTGGCTCAATATTCCAGAACAATTGGATAGCTATATGGATTTTACCTCCATGTATTGTACATTTCATGGTGATGCAAATTCGATTGACCCCAATGATGACAGCGTTACGTTTATGCAAAATAACGGTTATGTGATTTGGGCAGGGTGGACAACACGACGGTCCAATTCGCCAAACCCCGCAACAATAAACGACCGAGATGTTAATTCATGGTCGCGTCAGGAGGATGGCATGTTGAGGGTAGGTGATACATTTTCAATAAATTATGGTGCCCATGTAAACGATTTCAATATTATAATGGGGGACATGGATATCGTTCAGAATTG
>JABSQK010000519.1 GCA_013215875.1 Lentisphaeria bacterium | reverse complement strand
CACCGTATTTATTCCACGAGGGGGACGCATCCGCAAAGATTTGCGACCCTGCCTTGGCATCAGCCGCATTGGTCAAATCCGTATCGCGGTATACTTTGCCGGGCCAATCTACGTGTTTGTACTGACCGTATTTATCGACAAAGGGATAAAAAGAGGGTTGGCCACCTTGGCGAGTGCCCTGAGGGGTAACCGATCGTATATCAATCGACTCCCCCGCTTTTTTACTCTCAAAGTGAAGGCTCACCCAGGCAACTTGTCGTGGGTCGATAGTGTTATCCCGAACATTCATGCTTTTGAAGAACATAAAGAATTTCTCAAGTTCACGTTTGTAGTTGGGGGATTTGGGACGCCACATAAGACGAACGGTGAGAATTCTTTCTTTGCCAGGGGCAATACGCACAACGCCAGTACAGCGATCCTGCGCTCCCTTACTGCCCTTATTACCCACTTCGCCCCATACCGTAAGCGTGCGATCGCTGGTATTCTTCAGCTTAAACTCAACTCGCTCATAGCTTGAGTAATCCTGCTGAAGTGAATCCCATTTTATTCCGGCGCTTGTGTTTTCTTTTGCAGCAGAGACAACAAGCCCAGTCGCAGAAGTCTTTACTGTGGCATCTGTAAGTTTGCCGGCGGAAAGCTTAACGAGAGATTCTTCAGCAGAAAGAGGAGCTAAAAACAGCCCCAGTAGAACACTTAAGCTACCGAGACATCGAACTGTAAGATTAATGGGTAAAATAGACATATTTCCTTTCCTTTTAATTAGTATGAGCATTTGTCAAATATATGTTGCCTGATTGGTGTGTTAAATCCATTCACAAAAAGATTCCCTTCCATAGAGCTGTTGTAACAAATCTGCACATCAACAAATTATCAAATTATTTAATCCATCTGAAAAGTAGCTACTACAGGATAATGGTCAGAAAGGAAATAGCTTGCTTCCTTATTCATCACTTTGGAAACCAGACACTTTTTGGCCAATTCTGGAGAAGCTAATATGAAATCGATTCTTTGTGATCGTCCTAGATAGTCTTCCAACGTTTCCTTTTCAGCATCAAAGAAAACTCTCGTTGGATAACTGACTCTCTCATTGATGCCACTTGTAAAAGATTGGCTAATATCTATCATTGGAAAAGCCAAAAAAGATGAGATAACAGCATAATCTAAATTACCATTAAACAGATTCCCTTTAATTGGCTTATCTGCATTTTCTTCCTTCATTCTTTTGAGTAATACCCCATCAGAAGGGTATAAATCAGCATCCATTGGGGAGGCGGCATTAAAGTCACCAAGTGCTATATAGTTTGTATTGCTACTC
This sequence comes from Lentisphaeria bacterium, assembly GCA_013215875.1. Classification (GTDB taxonomy): domain Bacteria; phylum Verrucomicrobiota; class Lentisphaeria; order JABSQK01; family JABSQK01; genus JABSQK01. The sequence goes on along the minus strand of JABSQK010000519.1, from coordinate 3,129 downwards.
TTAACAGCTTCTATTTTATCTAGAATTATCTTGCTTTCTTCCCTTCTTTTTAAATAACTAAATGGGCTGAAATGAACTACAAAGAAATCGATTCCCAAAGTAGAGCAGTGCAAAGCTCCATGGTGCATTCCTTCTCTGATTTTCTCTTTTAGTTCTATTGGAGCATTGGATGTCAGCCCAACTGAATAGCCATCTTTTTTCAATAAAATAGAGTGCTCATGTCCCCATGTTTTGGCATCAGCAGCCAGTTTTTCGGGAGTATAAGCACACAGTTCTTGGAGGGCAATTACATCAGGATTCTGTTTCTTCACCCAGGCGAGCAGTTTTTCTTTCCTCTCCTTGTCCTTTCCCCATTCAAAGCCATTCCAAATATTATAGCTCATTACTTTGACTTGCATACTGTTTATTCCTTTGACTTCCTTGCTTTGACAAAAAGCGTTTTGAGTGAATGTTAATGATAAAACGAGTAGTAAAATGTAAGTTTTCATAGTTATATTCCTTAATTGATATATAAAAAAGGCCCCTTCGGAAACACCTTCCTGAACTTACCATAATTCCAGTCGAAATTACCCCCTAATAAGGAAGATCGAAGGAATTAATATGAACGTTGTCGGATCATTGTGAAGACAGAGACGATGACGATCATCACCAATGATGGTACTCGAATTCCTGTTACTGTTACCATTACTGGTAAGGAACACCACCGAAGTCATACTGAAACCTCGTGTGATATTCATGGACCTTGCCATTTCCCATGGATATCACACTGCCATCAAACTTTGAGAAATTCAGCATATAGCTATCATGCCGAAAATCTACACTGCCCCAACGTTTATCATCGGGGTCAGATTTAACCTGTCGCACATAATCAAAGTAAGCAGGCAAATACTGATCATTAGGTTCACTATTGTCATTAAAACCGAACTGACTAGCTGGGTTTAAGGCAGGGTTCGTCCAGTCTCCCTCATTGCTAGGACCAAAGCGTGCAGCGACTAATTGGCGGTCACCTGAATTAGGATCGACACGCACATCCGCGAAAGACATAATATAACTGGGACGTTTTATACGATTCAGTTTCTTATGTGGTGACCATCTATTTTGTGGTTGATTTGAAAACAGTGTCACAAGAACTCTGGAATTCACCCCATAGGTAAGGGGCTCCTTATTAGTTCCGCTTATGGCAGACGGACAACGGTAACTCCGTGATTTACGATAATCATCGGCATTCGTTGAATAATCCGACCCCATCATATACTGCCCAATATTATCACGGGACCAGAATTTGATATTCCATGTCGGACTCACAGGATACGGAGCTGTATTGCTGCCCTGACCAGTCATCCAGGAATTGGGAATATGACTGTCATGATCATTAGCATACATTGTTACCCCAAGTTGCATTTGTTTGAGATTGTTCAGACAAACTACGGTGTGTGCGCGGCGCCTTGCTTCCATTAAAGCAGGCAGCAGCAACGCTGCAAGAATTGCAATTATCGCAATGACAACTAACAGCTCGATGAGAGTAAATCTCATCTTCGCTGGCTTCTCGATCATGCCATTCGGCATAATCTGCCAGCCTGTCGCACCATTCGGTGCTTTTGGCTCAATGAGGGTAAAACAGCGGATTCGTTTCGATTTCATTATTTCCTACTCCTTTACTTTATTATTAGTTAATATTATAGACCTGTTCATCGACGTTTGAAATAGAGGATTTGTATTATTTTTATATAAAATTCGGAATATTTGCTAGGGTTTTATTCATTACGAGGTATTTTTTGAGAATGAAAAAGAAAAATGCAAAAAACATTAAAAGTGTCCTCTTATCTCTAGATTGGTATGAGCCCCGTCTTCATACAGGATTATTGAAATATGCCCAGGATCATGACTGGGTTTTGCATGCAGACCCACATTCAGTTCTGAGCATGGGGAATATTGGTGTTGACGGCATCGTAATCCTTGGAGGTGAACACGTTCTGGAAAAATGGCTGGCTGAGCATGATTGCCCTTTTGTTTTGCTGTTTCGCAAAGATTTGGCTTTTGATATTCCCACTGTCTGTTTTGATGAAAAAAAAATGGGAAGCATGGCAGCCAATTTTTTTCACAATCGGGGGTTTAAAAATTATGCAGCTTTTTATCCTCATCCGACAGGGTTAAATTGGATTTTCCAGGATAGGCTGGATGGCTTTTGTGAAGCGGTTACCAGACATGGCGGAAAACTTTCTGTTGGTCTAAGGGAAAAGGAACTAGAAGATTTATCAATCCAAAAGGAAGGTGAGGCCAAAATTGAATTTTATAAAAGCCACCTGGCTGGTCTTCCCCGGCCTTTGGGCGTTTTTTTACTGCAGGATTCAGATGCCACCTTCTTCCAGCTTGCTTGCAGGCAATTGGGATTATCAATTCCGGAAGATGTTGCTATCATCTCGGTCAATAACGACCCGATGATTTGCCCTTATACGCCGGTTCCTTTATCCAGCATCGACCCGGGCTGGGAAAAAGCCGGCTACCTGGCCGGAACGCTTCTTGACCGCTTGATGAAAGGAGAATCTGTATCCAGCGAAGCGCAAATTATTCCTCCGGTCGGGGTCGTTGAACGGCTCAGTTCATCCATTCTCGCAGTCGATGATCCCCGGGTTGCCAATGCCGTTTCCTTTATCTGGCAAAACCTGGAAGAGGATCCAAGCGTTGATGAGATATGTGATGCAGTGGGAGTTTCACAAAGAGTACTTTCTGGAGCATTTAGAAAACAGCTGGGACGCACGATAAAACAGGAAGTGCAAATGGCCCGAATCCGAAAAATTAAAAGTTTGCTTCTAGAATCAGACATTCCAATATTCAAAATAGCCAACCAACTCAATTTCTCATCCGAATACTACCTCTATAACTTCTTCAAAAAATATACGGGTATGACCTGTAAGGAATACCGCAACCAGGGAAGATAAGAATAGCGAAAATGCTGGGAACGCGGAGCCCGAAGTGCTTGGTGAGACGGAGGCGAACAAGCCCCTTCCATGAGAATGCCTTGTCAACCCGTGACGTGTTTTAAACTTTAGTTTTATATTTTTACATTATATATCTTTTTTATTATTAGAAAAAAATCCCTTCACGTCTTGCTTCCATTCGCACTCTTTG
>JABSQK010000518.1 GCA_013215875.1 Lentisphaeria bacterium | reverse complement strand
GGATTTTACGGTATTCAAATTATATACAAAAGCACAGCCGTTTTTTGTAAAGTGAAAATAGACAAGGAGCAAAAGTGTAGAAATGGAGTTATATGACTAACTATAAAGCGAAAATGTGTTTTTCACACAGGCTCGGCTCGGGGGCCTTGGTATTTACCAGTCCTCAATCTCTTTCCGCACCACGGCGTGTCGCGGCTACCTAAAAACCCTTGCTCCTTGTACCTTTCCCTAAGCTGACAGAACCCGCGACTCCTCACGTCATTGACCCAAATGAAAAGACGATTCAAAGTTTCTAAAAAACGCTTACAAGATTGCAGAATATTCGAGAAGGAAGATCCTGTATATGAAAAGCTGCGCTTATTCATGTTTGCTGTGGCAATGCCTTTTTACTTCCTTGTCGCATTTAGCATTATGCTTATTGGCAAAATGGAACTGCTTGAGTGCTTTGCACTCTTTTCTGGCTCAGGGGCCCTGATTTTCACAAGTGCCATGATTCGGCCAGGTACGAAAGGGTTTTGGATTGTCTTAGCTGCTAGTCTCGGATTTATAATTTTTTATATTTTTATTTACCCATTCGTTTACGATCAGATTATTCATTTCTGACATATTCAGCATCCTCTACTTCTAACTACATGTTCTACTGAACTTCATGGTCCAAAATCTTGCGGCATTTCAACTATTAACTACCCCCCAAGTGCTCGGTGAGGGCCAAGTGCTCGGTGAGGGCCAAGTGCTCGGTGAGGGCCAAGTGCTTGGTGAGCCCCAAGTGCTTGGTGAGCTGAAAGCTCACAAGCATGTAAGTATCTTTAAGATGAAGGCTCACAAGCATGTAAGCAACGTAGGGGTCTCCGAACGCGATCAATAAGTTACTGCGGGGCAATATTATTAGTGCCCATTCTCTACTCGCTGATGGCTAATTTTTAAAGCCTACTCCCCATCTTTAAAAAGGTGAGCTAAGAACTATTTCGTGAGTTTTTTTAGCAGTTGTTTGGCGATGCCATTAAACTTGACGGAAGCGGGGTCATCTATGATTTCATTTAAAATGCGAAGCGCTTCTTTTTTATTGCCTGCATCGTTGTAAGCCTTAGCAGACTTATAGAGTACGTTGTATTTTTGTGACGCATGTTTCGAATATTTGGCTGCTTCATAAAAGCCTTTAGCCGCCTCTTCATAATTCTTTAACTTAAGGTGTGTTCGGGCCATGCGCTCCAGAGCAATAGGATTATTAGGAGTCAGTTCCTTTTGACGTTCGGCCCAGGCAATCGCAGATTTCTTATCGCCACCCGCTTTGTAAAGTGCATGCAGTTTGCCATAGAGGATGTATTTATCTGAGCCCGCTTTGATCGTTTCCTGTAACGCTTCCGCCGCCTTAATATGATTACCGTTTGCTTCATAAAGCTGGGCAATTCGCCGGGTATAAACAAGATGTCCTTTTATTTTTCGAAGCTGCTTATAGTAACTAATTGCCTTTTCAGCATCGTCTTTCTGGAGAGAATATTCTGCCAGTATTAAAAGTGCAGCAGGGTTTTTCTCTGTTGCAGTCTTATCCGACAAATAGCCATTTACCACTGCCTCGAGACGCTTGAAGTCCGTTAGTATTTTAATAAGAACAGTTGCCGCTTCTATGGTGATACGGCCACTTCCCTTTTTCATTATGTAATTGCAGGATGTTTCAGATAAGTCGGGCTGTTTATTCAATGCCGCCAGGCGAGCCAGTGAAAGCTTATAATTACAGCGCTTAGCGAGATTCTGTTCATAAAAAATGGCGTCTTCAAGTATTGTGATAGAGACATCAGAATCAGGATTGCTGCTTTGGTAGACAACAGCAAGCTTTAAAGCACAGAGAATTTTGCTTTCCTTTTTTTCAAAGGTTTTGTATAGGCTTTCGTAATGGGGCAGCGCTTTTTTATAGTTGCGAACAACATTAAAATAATAATCAGCCAGCAACAAGGTATCCGACTCCGAAAGCGTCTTTTCTGTTTCCAGCTTATTTATAAAGGGGGCAGTCTGTCGTTGTTTTTGCAGAGCCGCCAGCAATACCGGGGTATTTTTTATGATGAACGCCTCAGTTAAGTTTTTGCCAGATAAATAACGCCGTGCTTTATTAAAGTCATTGTGCTCTATGCAGGTCTTTACTTTTAGTTCTGTTACTTGCTCGCTGCGGTCAACGATCGAGTCAAAAATCTCATAGGCTGCAGCCATATCCTTCTGAGCCAGAAGAATGCCTGCATAATTCAGCGAAATAAGCTGGCGTCGCTGGCTGTCCTTTTCCAGAGTCAGAGCCATGCTTAAATGTGCCCTGGCCTCATCATATTTTTTATATTTAATTAGAAGCTTAGATTGTTCTCTGTAGTATTTTACCGGCATCCCTTCTTTAACAACAATGGGAATCTCTTCGGCTTCAACAGGCGCACCCTTTTTAATAGGCTCTTGCTCGCCCTTAGGGCTTTTAACCACGGCTTCAGGCGCGGCTTGTTCTTTTACCGGGTTTGCCACGGGTAATTCAACTGGAGAATCACTTGTATTATTCATTTTGACAGAGATCACGACCCCACAAATTAAAACGGCAAATACGACGACAACTGCCAGGATGCCCTTATTCATTTAGTCTCCCTCAAGGCTTTTTCTTCAGCATCAAGCAATGTTTTAAGTTTCGCTTCATCCAAACTTGCAGTCTTATCTTTTTTATTGTAAACCACGGCTGGATAACCGGCCGCAAATGCCCGCCGAATGGTGCCCGTATCATAGATATCCCATTTACCGGCAGTATAAGATTCTACCAGAGCCTTACTCGTTTTTGGGCTTCGCAGGGCAATGACAGTGCGTATGGCTTCACGCCGTACAAATGAATTGCTGGCATGGCGGTAATTGAGAACTTTCACAGAGGCAGATCTCGCATTGAGCTTTGTCAGTCGCTTAAAGATCGGCACGAGTGGATCCAACGCACCATTATACGGGCGCAGCGATTTACGCATTAGGATGGCATTTTCCAGCATAAAAATTTGCTTTTTATCAGCACAGACCGCCAGCACTTCAGCAATTTTGTAGGCGCGTTCAACATCTGTTTCTTTCTTGTAAAGCCTGTACACAGAATTAAAGCTCTCGGGCAGGGCAGATTTTTTAATGAAGCTCAAGAAGATACTGCGCATCGCATAGTGATCATTGCTATTGCCGTTAAATTCCCCTATTAGCTCAATCATTAATGGCAGGTATTTCTTATCAGGAATTTCTGTTAGTGTGCTAACTACCACTGAATTGTAATTTCGTCTCTATTAATAGGGTAACACTCTTTTGAAGTTTTTTTAGTAACTTAAAAGGAGTTTACCAATGAGTAAGCGACAAACAAAGACTAAATCGAGTAACAAGAAAAGACCGC
>JABSQK010000517.1 GCA_013215875.1 Lentisphaeria bacterium | reverse complement strand
GTCGATGATATCCCAGACACCTGATTCATTACGCGTTTGCACGAGCACCCCGCGCCGATCTACCAGCATTGCCGACGGTTTGCAAATGGGACCGGCCCAAATGCATTCACGTTTTATATCCGGGTCCAACTTAAACAGGGTTGGGTCGCACGGATCTGCCGGACGCAAACCAAGGGAGATGGCATAACTTAAATCCTCGCAGCTAAATCCAAGCTTCAAGCGTTTTGGCTTTGTAGTTCGTACCCCTTGAATTGGCACTGTACCATTTTTCATCGCTCGTGATATGACCGGAGGCCCGGCCCAATAAGTCGAACAGAAGCCACCGTCCCTGGCCAGAGAATTGACAATACCGCCTTGCGCACAGGCTGAGAGCAAATGCAAAGAGCGGTAGAGATTGGATTTGCCCACGCCATTAGCACCAGTGACAAGATTCAACGAACCCAACGGTACCTGTAGGTCCAGAATCGAGCGAAAATTAGTTACAGCAAGTACATCTATCAATGGAACCCTCCTCTATCGATATATTAATAGCTTTAATATATTAGTATATATTAAGGGTTAATGCAAGGGCTGGTTTTTAATTTAGGAAGAGAAACTGTGATCAATAATGATCCCACACGGTAACTAATACTTGAAGTGTTAGGTAAGAGTAGCGCCCTGTGTTTCAACGTAGAGTGAATATATCGATTGGCTGCCAGCCATAAAGAGTCGGTTGCGTTTTACTCCACCGAAGCATATGTTTGCACAAATTTCCGGCAAATGAATTTTGCCGATGAGATCGCCCTCGGGTGTAAAGATGTGCACACCATCGTAGCCCTCACCTGCCCAGCCAGCACTGGTCCAGATATTGCCATCGATGTCGCAACGAAAACCATCCGAAAGCCCTTCACCCATATCACAAAAGACGCGCTTGTTTTCCAGGCGGGAATTATCGACCACATCAAATACGTAGATGACCCTTGGGCAATCCGGATTGTGTGTAATGCCGGTATCGGAGACATAGAGTTTGCTGTTATCGGGCGAAAAGCACAGGCCATTGGGTTTATCAAGTTCGCCGGTGGCGACAGTCGCCTCACCTGTTTCCGGATTGAGGCGATAGACATTTGCCGGCAATTCCAACACGCCCTTGTTTCCTTCATAGTTCAAGAGTGTGCCATAACCAGGATCCGTATACCAGACATGATCATCCGGATGCACAACAATGTCGTTCGGTGCATTGAGTTGTTTGCCATCATAGCTGTCCATAAGTACAGTTATAGTTCCATCGTGTTCTGTGCGCGTTACACGGCGAGTACCATGTTCGCAGCTCAGCAAGCGTCCCTGGCGATCGCGAGTATTGCCATTGCTGTAATTCGATGGTGAGCGAAAGACCGAGACCTCTCCGCTTTCTTCGCACCAGCGCATTTGGCGGTTATTAGGAATATCGCTCCACAGGAGGTAGCGCCCATCTCCAAACCAGGCCGGCCCTTCTGCCCAGCGCATACCTGTACAAATTCGTTCGATACAGGCATTTGTATTGACATATTTTTTAAAACGCGGATCGAGTATTTCCACTGCAGGTTCCGGATAGCGTATCGTGACATTGTCCCAATCACGGTCTAGTTTGAAATCGCTCATAATCTAAAAGTCCTTTTATTTAATTATGAGAATCTACTAGCCCTAGATAGGAAGGCAAACCTGTCATTGCTTCTTTATTCCTGAACCTTTCTTGGCACCGAGCGATTTTAGTAGAGCATGTCTTGGCTTAAAGTTAAATAAAGGATCTTTTATACGATAACTTTCAAGAGATACATCTAATGCTGTTTTGCCCGAGACGTTTTCCGCATTAATATCTACTCCAGCCTTGATAAGAGTTCGAATAAATTCGAGATCATCATTTACTAATGAGAATGAATTCCCAGTATCACCGACTTTGGGTTTGGGTACACCAGGTATAAGAGGGTCTCTGTAAGAAATATAATTATGAAGCAATGTTCGATGTTTCAATATAATTTTAGCATCGAGTCCTTTTTCATTTATCAAATATCTCAACATTTCCATATGAGCACCAGTACAGGCATAATAAAGTGCATTACCCCATTTGCTATTTGCATGAACATCCAATCCAATATTTTCTACCTTTTTCATCATCGAGATATCCCCTGATATCGTTGCTGAATGCACCAAACTTTCTTTAGAATGATTTGGATATCTTATACGGTGTGGATCGTGACCCTTTTTAATTAGGAGATCAAATAGTTTATGATTTCCCTTTTCGGTTACTAAATGCAGGAAGAAATGGTTTTTGTCTTTCATATCTATATCCTGAGAAACTAAAT
>JABSQK010000516.1 GCA_013215875.1 Lentisphaeria bacterium | reverse complement strand
GGCAATGCCGGTCCATCCGGAGCCGCTTTCAAAGCAGTGAAACCGCGTGCTACTTTTTCTTTGGCCATTTCAGGGTCGTTGCTACAGCCGGAGTACATGCGAATTTTATCTCTGACGGCACCGCCCAGCAACTTGTAGACTGGTTGACCATATGCTTTACCTGTGATATCCCAGAGTGCCTGCTCGATACCAGATATAGCACTGCAAGCGATGGGTCCGCCACGGTAGAAATCGCTGCGATAGAGGGTTTGCCAGAGGTGTTCGACGCGAGTCGGGTCCTGGCCAATGAGGTATTTTTCATATTCGCCAATGGTCGCAGCGATGGTTTGAATGCGGCCTTCGAGTGTCGGTTCACCCCATCCACAAATGCCTTCGTCCGTATGAATTTTTAAAAATATAAAGCGCGGTTTTACAAAAAAAGTTTCAAGGCGGGTGATTTTCATTGTGGTCCGATCAGTTTAATTAAATTCCAGGTTTTTGAGTTCCTGCAGTTCTTCAATGATTTCATCCATGCTGGAATGGCGGTCTCTTGGACGCTTAGCCATACAGCCGTCGATGATTAATTGATTCCATTTTGGGTGAATACTTTTGCGGTATTCGGTAAGTTGTAAGGGGGTTTCATCAAGATGCTTGCGCATGAGGTCAACAGCGTTTTCAGCAATAAATGGTGGACTACCACTAATCAAATGATAAATCGAAGCACCATATGAATAAATGTCCACAGAGTGGGTGATCTCATGTTCAGAAAATTGCTCCGGTGCCATATATACAGGAGTGCCAATGGCATAGCCTTGCTGGGTGATACGCATGTCGCCTTCCTGGATGGCAATACCAAAATCACCCAGTTTAACAATCTTGTCATCCAAATAAATATTTTTCAATTTAATATCCCGATGGATGATATTATGATCATGAATATGCTTGAGCGCTTTTGCTAAGGATTCGGCAATAGTCCAGATCGTTTCAAATTTCAACGGGTGATTTTTAGAGAGATACTCTTCGAGGTTTGTCCCTTCAATGTATTCCATGATGTAATAGGGCAGTTCCTGGTGTACCCCTGATTCGATTAGTTTTACAATATAGGGCGAATCAAACCTGCTCATTATTTCTGCTTCACGAGTAAAACGGTCAACCACATCGGTATAGTCCATTGCCTGTTGAGTGAGAATTTTCACAACGACGTTATTTCCATCTATATTTGCCTTGAGTATATTTGATGAACCGCTCCAGGCAATTGATTCTGTGACTGAATAATCTGCTATGACATCGAGATTTACAATTTTCAAGCGTTGTGAATGGCTCAACTCGACACGTTCTGTTTTCTCACGTTCTGATTTGTCCAGAAGTATTTGTATGCGACTAACCAATTCCAGTGGATTCACCGGCTTGGATAAAAATTCATCAGCGCCGCATTCAATAAAACGGGCATGGTGATTTTCGATATCGAAACCTGTCAGCAGCATGACAGGGACTTTTACATGTTCTTTGGTCAAGCGGCAAATTTCAAAACCATTTATATAGGGCAGCATGATGTCGGTGATCACCAGGTCGATATCCTGTTGGCAAACATCGACAGAGGCCATATCGGCCATTGGATGTTCTATCCCGAGTATTTTTAGTGCGTCGTGGCCTGTGTGTGCGACAAACACATTCGGGTAGCCATTGCGGGTGAGAATTACCCGTAAAAGTTTTGCAATGCTCTCGTCGTCTTCAACGATGAGAATGTTCATTAAACTCTTTATTTCTTCTTTGTACATTTTATCCCCTTATCATCTTAACTGCTCAACTATATATCAATATGTCTATTGGCACAAGCTGCTTGAATTAAAAAGCATTCGCGTTAGTTTTAGTCATTCTAGACAATTATTGCAATATCAGGAGACCATATGGCCGGCCACAGTAAATGGGCAAATATTAAGCACAAAAAAGGCGCAGCAGATGCCAAGCGCGGAAAAACTTTCACACGTTTAAGTAAAGAAGTAATTATGGCAGCAAAAATGGGTGGTAGCGACCCTGATGCCAATGCGCGTTTACGCACAGCGATCAATGCGGCCAAGGCTGCAAATATGCCCAATGACAATATTGAACGGGCGGTAAAAAAAGGCGCTGGCGAGCTTGAAGGGCAGGTTATGGAAGAGCTCAGTTACGAGTGTTATGGCGCTGGAGGTATTGCGCTAATCATCTCATGTTTATCCGACAATCGCAATCGCACCGCTGCTGACATACGCCATATCATTACCCGCAATAACAGTGTCTTGGCTAACTCGGGCACTGTTAACTGGATGTTTCACCGCAAAGCACGCTTCCTGATAGAAGGCGAAGCGGCCAATGAAGAGACCCTTATGGAACTTCTGCTCGACAACGATGTGGATATAGATGACATTATTATGGATGAGAATACAGCCGAAATCCTCGCAGAACCCAATTCGTTTGATGGTATAGTTGCCGTGCTCGAAGCTGCCGGCATTACCCCTTCAGAATCCAGTATCGCAATGGTTCCAGAAAATCGTACTCAAGTGGAAGATGCCAAAACAGCGACTCAGCTTTTCAGGCTCATTGATGCCCTCGAAGAAAATGATGACGTACAGGAAGTCTCCAGTAATTTGGATATTTCAGATGAACTTATGGCCCAGCTTGCGGAGGAAGAATAATCATCACCACTATGCTTGACTTAAACAGAGACATACCCATAATAAGACTTGCCGATTTAAGTCGGTTCGCGGGTCCCATGCGACGGCGACTCGCTAACCTGGTCAGGTACGGAAGTAAGCAGCCATACGCTAAGAAACCGTGCGCCGTGGGTTCACCTGCGGGCCGACTTAAATCGGCAATTTTTTTGTCCAAAATTTCACCTTTATGCAGGATTAATTAGCCATGGCCTATCAAGTACTTGCCAGAAAATGGCGCCCGCAAATTTTTGCCGATGTACTGGGCCAGGAACACATTACCCGAACCCTGCAAAATGCCATTACCCAAAACCGTATCGGTCAGGCCTATCTTTTTGTGGGACCGCGTGGCACAGGAAAAACCACCAGCGCGCGAATTTTTGCTAAAGCACTCAATTGTGAAAATCCCCAAACGACCGACAGTGGTATCGAGCCTTGTTGCGACTGCAATACCTGCACGGAAATTGCCGCTGGAAATTGCCTCGATGTATGGGAAATCGATGGTGCGTCCCACAATAAAGTGGAGGACATTCGCGAACTCTGCGAAAACGTGCAATACAGCCCGTCCAATGGCAGAAAATACAAAATTTATATTATCGATGAAGTCCATATGCTCACCACACAAGCGTGGAACGCCCTGCTAAAAACACTCGAAGAACCGCCCGAGCATGTGAAATTTCTATTTGCCACTACGGAACCCCACAAGGTACTGGCCACCATTTTATCCCGCACACAACGCTTCGATCTAAAACGTATTTCGGTGAATGTCATCGTCAAACGCTTGCGCGAAATTGCTACGGCGGAAACGATCAATATCAGCGATAATGCGCTTACGCTTATTGCCCGTGCGGCTGAGGGTGGTATGCGCGATGCACAATCCATCTTCGACCAAATGATTGCCTTTTGCAATGGCGATGGTTCCGGTCAAATCGAGGAAACAGATGTAATCGATGTATTCGGCTTAAGCTCACAGTCCGAGCTCGCAAATATACAAAGCGCGATGATCGAAAACCAATCAGGCAATTTAATTACCGCCCTGCATCATCTCGCGGACAATGGACGCGATCTCGAAAAACTCTACGCCGATGTGCTGCTTGGTTTGCGTAATATTATGATTTTTCAAATTGTTGATGAACCCGCCAAGGTGCTTGATATGAGCGATAGCGAAGCGGAAGAACTCAGTGCAATCAGCCAGCTTGGTTCGGAGAGATTGCTACAAACACTGGTGGAAGGACTGCTCAAATATGGCGATGGTATTCGCCACACATTAAACAAACGGGTTTTTCTGGAAGTCACATTTCTAAAGGTCATGCAAGATGCTCACGCACCAGACCTCGATACGGTAATCAAACAAATGAAGGCCTTTAAAGAAGGCAACCCTGACTTGCTTATCGCTGAAAAAAAAACGACTGAAACCGTAAGCCCGACGCCTTTAGCAGCTCCCATAAAAGAAGAAGTTAGTGAAGTAAAAGCACCTGAGCCCGAGCCAGCACCAGCTACTGAAGCGCCTGTTGTAAAAGAATCTGTGCCGAAAGAAGAGCTTGAAAAAGCGCCAAAGCCTGTTAATTATTCAGAAGCGGAACCAGCAGAAAAAGTAACAGCAAAGAAAACTGAGACGACTGAATACGATACCAGTGTCTGGAAGAAAATTCAGGATGAACCATTTGTAAAAAAATTAGAAGAAACCTTTCAAGGACGTTTAATTGATGTCCGCGGATCTAAAGAAAAAGGAGACTGAAATGTCCAACTTAAATAATATGATGAAACAAGCGCAGCAAATGCAGCAGGATATGGCAAAGGCCCAGGGCGAACTTGCCGAGACAGAATTGGTCTACGAAGGCAATGGCGTAAAGGTCACAGTCACGGGTGATATGGCAGTAAAAAAAGTTGATATAGACCAGGAACTTGTTGATTCGAAAGATAAAGAAATGCTCGAAGATGTTATCCTGGTAGCAATCAATGCAGCCCTTACAAGTGCCCGCGAAGAAACGGAAAAGCAAATGTCCGGCATCACTGGCGGCTTAAATATTCCCGGCCTCTTTTAATCCATAAAAATAAATAGTGAATTAATGAACAAGACGAATATTCTCTTTTGGATTTGTGACGACCTTGCTTATGGCGACCTCTCTGCCCATGGCAATCCATATACTCACACTGTAAATCTCGATCGCTTGCATGCGGAATCCTTTCGCCTTGAGCGGCATTGCAGTGGACCACTATGTTCACCCGCACGGGCAAGTTTAATGACCGGCCGCTATCACATGCGCACCGGGGTGATTGATACTTACTGTGGTCGCTCCATTATGCACCCGGATGAAAAGACTCTGGCCAATTATCTACAAGACGCTGATTATACATCGGGCGCATTTGGTAAATGGCACCTGGGGGATTGTTACCCGTCGCGGGCAATGGATTTTGGTTTTGAAGAAACACTGCTTCATAATGCTGGTGGTATTGCCCAACCCGGCGATCTTCTGGAAAACTATCAGAGAGGGCCCGAGTCCTATTTCGATGGACTGTACTTACGTAATGGCGCAGAAGAAAAATCATCCGGCTATTGTACCGATGTATTTACCGATGCGGCGATGGACTTCATGAAAACAGCCAAAGAAACGGACGAGCCCTTTTTCTGTTACATCGCTAGTAATGCCCCACATAGCCCACTCATAGTTGACGAGAAGTGGTCGAAAAAATTTAATGATTTGGGCTTGAGCGAGAGCTTTGCAAATGTCTATGGGATGGTTGAAAATATCGACTGGAATATTGGCCGACTGCTCGATTTTCTCGATGAGCAGGATTTAGCTGACGATACTCTTGTCATCTTCACCAGTGACCACGGGCCCTGTAGCAGTGCTAAAAACGATGCTGGTGAGAGTCGCTTCAATTGTGAACTCAGGGATATAAAGGGAACCCTTTATGAAGGCGGAATCCGTGTGCCGGTATTAATGCGCCATAAAAACCTGAAGGCTAATAGCACAACACGATTTCCAACAAGCCCCATCGATTACCTGCCAACGATCCTGGATATATGTGGTATTGAAACAGAGTTGAAAAACCCAATAGATGGCTTGAATCTAAAACCATGGCTTGATGACGAGCAACACCCTGTACCAGAGCGCGAAATCTATATGCAGTGGCATCGTGGCGACCGACCTGTCCGATATAAAAACGCCGCAGTGATAGAAGCAGACTATAAATATTATGCGGCGGGTGAAGATGAATTGTACAAGCTTGCGGAAGACCCGCACGAAGAAAGAAACCTTGCTCAGACAGAGCCGGAAAAACTGGCCGAGCTAAAAGCAAAATATGATTCGTGGTTCAATGATGTAGGGGCCACACGCGGTACACAAACCTACGATGCAATTCCAATTCATATTGGCACAGAACATGAACCGCTTAGTCGATTAACCTTAAACGATGCCCGACTAAAAGAAAATGAAGGCTGGTTGCGTGATGATCTTTCAGTATACTGGGCCATTAAAAATTGCAGTACTGATGCATATGAGATTACAGTTCGTTTTAAGAAAAATGTGCCAAGCGGTACAATCAGATTTAGTTTTCAAGATGTGCATCTCGAGAAGAAAATTTCAAGCGAAACAGAATTTACAGTCTTCGAAGAAATTCGTTTGCCGATTGCTACAGGCCCTATAGAGGCCTACCTTGAGCTCGATGTGAACGATGATAGCGCCTATCTAAACAAACTCATGCACGCATTTCATGTGGAATTTAAACTGCAATAACTTATTCGGCTCCGCCCCATTTCTGGAGTTGCTGACTTAATGCAGCTTCATCTAATTTAATATTTGGAAAATCAACTTTCAGCTGAGCTACAGTCGGTACGGATCCCCAGGCGGTGATAGTGAATATTTCGCTGATGATATTATTATCCAAACCATTTCCCTTATCCCTGTTTGAAAAGTTCTTTCGTAAAATACGTCGCCAGTCATCGAGATCCTTTGGCGATTCTGTCGGTGTTGGCGAAGATACCCACGGGAGCCATTCGACGATTTGGCTTTTGTGACAATAAGACATTTCACAGACCAAATCGAAAGCATCGCTGATATCGACCGATACATCCAGTGCATTTGAGCTGTGCATATATGGGTCGTAACAATTTATAATGACAGGTACTTTGCACAGGGGAGGATTTGGGTCATCTGATGGATACTCAGGTGTAAATGCATGGGGCACGTTTATCATGTAGGCCACTTTTCGTATGGCATCTGCAACTGCCACATGGTCGATATGAACGCCGGCAAACGCATCAGTAATCACCGGTGGACAAAAAAGATAGTCTGGCTCGAAGTCACGGATCTCTTTCCACAACGCCGATAATAAATCCACATCTACTTGCAGGCATGCTTCACGGGGAATTTCACCATTTGCATAGCGTAACGATTCAAATTCAAACCCGCCAATCTCTGCCGATGCTTCCATCTCAGCTATACGCATCGTCCCAGTTTCCTCGCGCGACCTAAATTGATGCCCGGCTTTTCCATCCGTGCAAATAATTACCCGCGCTTGAAATTCATCATCCAATTGTTGTCGCCACAATTCAAATGTACCGGCCGCGGTGAATTCAAAATCATCATAATGTGCATGAATAAATAATGCTTTAATCTTTGCCATTTCTAATCCTTAGTATTTTATTTCTTCTAACTATATGAAACGATAGTTCTATTTACCAGTCAACTCCACCATTCTATGAAATGTCTTGGGCAAGATCTTATGTAAGGGACTTTTAAAATACTGCGTAGCCCAGTCAAGCCATTTCCTTTTAGGCTCGCCAAACTAGTGATTAATGTCTCGCAGGATCATGAGCTGTCCATATTCAAGATCCAGCGATAGCGGATCCCACCGTGTCATACCATTTTCCGGGGTATACGTTAACTCCCCAAAATAAATTTGCCCGTCCACGTTATACATATCAACCCTTATATGTGGATAGCCCTGACTTAAATTTTGAGCCATTAAAATCATTTGGTCGAATTCGGCTGGCTTCTCGAATGCTTGACTTGGCCGAGGAATATCGCCAAAAAATTTCACCTTACTTACTGTCCAGTCAATGTTGTAATAATCCCGCACATGGGTAGCATCAATCTTGCCTTCTTCCACCGAAAAAAAGGCAATCTCACCATGGAAACAATAGAACTTGTAATCCCTTATGGCATTTCCCTCTTCACCTAAGTATGCCTCTGCGATTATTTTCGTCGGCATCTTGCTATAATGAAACTCACCCTTAAAAAAGCCATAGTTCACTGACATGGACTCTTTTACCTCACTTACAAAATTCTCCCGTGGGAACTCGTCCTTATTCTGGACAAACCAAAGGTACTTGGAGCCGCAGCCATTATTCAACTTGAAGACAAAACGATTCGGTAAGATTTCCCAGTCAATTTCTTCAGGCTTATCCCAGCAACCGTATAACTCAACCAAATGATTGGCGAAGCCCTTTGATTTTATAAACTCTCTTACAGTATACTTATCAGCTCGGGAAATGACCTTCTCATCAGAATGTTGCTGGTTACATTTGAGCCATTGTATTTTTTCGCAGTATGTCTGAGGATTGCGCAGATTCAATGGGTAGCCCAATCGTTTCATGAATCGTTTAATAATTATTTTTTTAATCCTGCGCCTGTGCATATACGCCTTAGCCATACTAATTGGATTATTCAACACTGAAATACTCTTCTTCAAAATTAACGTTAAATTGCTTCATGTATATCTTTTTTATACAGGACGGATGTATCCCACTTTGTCAAATTAGCAATATCAACTTTTTGGTCAAACCATTCGAAACGAACTCCCGGATTGCAGATCATTGTTCAACGTTGTTGCTATTTTCAGGCGCGTCAATTTCTGCTGAAGATTCTTCTGTAACAATATATTTTATGCGAAATCGTAAGAAAGGTGTTTCAATGAATCTATAACTGAGATAGCCAATTGGCACCATGAATAAAAATCCTAAAACGGAAAATAGAATGGCTACATGTATATTGCTTAAATCGATATAATAAGTCTGAATTGCTTCTGCAATTCGAAACACCACGAAAAAATGAAGTAGATATATTGAATATGAATATGTTCCAATACGGGCAATAAACTGTGAAACTTTCCCTGTAGAATGCGTGAACGAATTATCGTACCAACAAATGAGTAGACCATAAGCTAAACCTTCAATCGTTGGCATATAAATCCAGATTGAACTTGTCGATGGGAATGAGGGATTTCTATAAAAGCCACCACGATAGTCAAAATACCAATAAAAGCATGCAAACATGAGTAGGGAAGAAAAAACCAATAAATGTTTCTTGGAAATATTTTTCCTAAACTGGAATGCGAGAATACCCAAGACAAACTGATCAGCACGGCCTATGATTGTCCAGTAAGCCAATGGTTGTATTTGGCCAAACTGCTGATGAAGGTAGGTTCTTAGAGCAATGGCAGCGATAATAAAGACGAGTAAAGAATACTTCCATTTTTTTGTCAGGAATAATAAAAATGGCAGCATGAGGTAGAAGTGAAATTCTGCAGTAATTGACCATCCACCATTCGGTAGTGACGGTTTTATGAATCCGGACAGAACACCTTTTACGTAAGGAAATACATCTTGCCCCTTCAGGTATACTTTTAAACCAATAATTAAAAGCACAAAAATCAACAGAGGAGCAAGGCGCAAAAAACGATTCCATATAAACCGTGTATAGATGATATTTTTTCCATGCAAAATCTTTGCAAATAAATAGCCACTCAAGACCATGAACAGAGCGACACCCGTGTGACCCTCGGTTAATATTGATAGAGGAAATATGGGTGGTGGAGCAAGTTGGCCATTGTTTATGTGGATGAAATGCCATGAAAATACCATGAATGATGCAAGTGCCCGAATATGGTCTAATCCAATAAAATATTGCCCTGTTGACGATTTCAACTAATTATTCCTCGATCTAACTCTCATACATGTGCTCGTATCCCAAATTTTCAGACTGTGTTCCCTAATATCCGGGTTTTGTTTCATTCCGTGCAGAAATATAGAGTTTATTTGCTACTTTTGCTAATCAATATGACTTATTCTAAGATACCTTGTTATAGGGTGAATTGAGCCTATTGTCCCCTTGTAAAAATAATAGTTTATTTGTCTTCGGGGCAAGGTGAAATTCCTGACCGGCGGTCAAAGTCCGCGAGCGGCGCACGTTGTGCAATGCAGGAGAAGGTGAAATTCCTTCGCCGACAGTAAAGTCTGGATGAGAGAAGACAGAATACGCATAGATATGCATCTTTTAAGGGATGCATGTTGATTTGTGCGTATACGTATATGCTCCGAAAGACAACTGTTTTTCAGGAGTTTTTTTATGTATAGTACGATTGATGAAGCAATTGCCGCAATAAAGTCGGGTAAGATGATTATCGTTAGCGATAATGAAAATCGCGAGAACGAGGGCGATCTTATCATGGCTGCAGAAATGGTTACACCCGAGGCGGTCAATTTTATGACGAAGCATGCCCGTGGCCTGGTCTGCGTTCCCATTACCCAATCCCGAGCTGCAGAGCTTTGCCTAAATGATATGGGCATGACCAAAGATCGCTTCCAGACTGCATTTTCAATTTCCGTCGATTATAAACATGGCACGACAACAGGAATATCTGTATTCGATCGGGCAAAAACGATCGCCGCTCTGGTCGATGAAAATGCAACAACAGACGACTTTTATATGCCGGGTCATGTCTTTCCATTGATTGCACAAAATGGTGGCGTATTAAAACGCAATGGTCATACAGAAGCAACGATCGATTTGACTGTATTAGCCGGCCTCAAACCCGCCGGGGTGATTTGTGAAATACTCAATGATGATGGCTCTATGGCACGCGGAAAAGACCTGGAAGTTTTTGCGAAAAAGCACGATCTCATTTGGATTACAATTAAAGACCTTATCCAATGGTTTGCCGATAATGATAAAAAACCTGTATACGAATCTGCAGCAAAAATTAAAGCGAGCGGATCCGTCGCAATACCCAGCCGTTATGCAGATGAAGACTTTCAATTGCACTGCTATACGAGCCAGGATGCGAAGGAACATGTCGCACTCATCTATGGCGATATAAAATCAGGCAAAAATATTTTAACTCGTATTCACAGTGAATGCCTAACAGGCGATGTCTTTCATTCAGCCCGTTGTGATTGCGGCGAACAACTGGACTTCTCCATGGAACAGATCGTCAAGGAAGGGCAGGGTGTCATTGTATATCTACGCCAGGAGGGCAGGGGCATTGGGCTAATCAATAAGATTCGCGCCTACAAACTCCAAGATGACGGGCTCGATACGGTCGATGCCAATGTAGAGCTGGGCTTTCCAGCGGATATGCGTGACTATGATATAGCCGCAGAAATTCTCCAGGATTTAAATATAAAATCTGTGCGCTTGATGACGAACAATCCGGAGAAAATAGATAGCTTAAATGAAAATGGTATTAAAGTCACTGAACGAATTGCTGTTGCTATTCCATCGCGGGAAGAAAATGAGTTTTACCTGAAAACAAAAAAAGATCGCATGGGACATATTCTTTAATTATCAGGCATCTCAGAAGTATCAAATTAATAAATTGTGCTCTATAAATAGGGCAAATTTTTAGTAAAATAGTATAAATCTTATTAAGAAGCTAAGTATATGGAAATACCGCATACCCTTGAACAGATAGATCAATTGCGAATGCATACGCAAATTTGTAAACACAAACACTTTGTTGCATCAATTCGTTTACGCTCCCTAAATGTATTATTCGGAGTACCGATCATCATAATCAATATTGCTTTGGGGTCCTTATTTTTCATGTTAATATCTGAAGCTGTACCGGATTTAGCAAAATGGTTTGGTGCCTTCATGGCCTTTCTCGCAGCAGTTTTGGGTGGCGTACAAACATTTTTTAACTTCCAAAAAAAATCTGCCGGGCATACATCTGTTGCCAATCGCTATAACGAGATTCAGCGGGAAACCGAACGCATGATTGCTATGTATATGGATGAACTCATCAATAAAGAACGACTTGTAGAAGAGCTTGATAAAATTTCTGCCAGCTTCAACAATGTAAATCTTGAAGCGGAAGAATTTCCGACAAGCACAAAGGATTACAATCAGGCACTCGTTCGGGTTGAGAATAAGAACCGGGTCGATCCGCCATTGTTAAGCAAACTGCGCAAACAAAACGAGTCTTAGGTCACATGTGGAACGAACTTAAGCATCACTTTGAAGGGCATTCACAAGACCTGATCGAAGTAATTTACGAAGACATCACACCGGAAATATGGACCACTTTATTCCACTGGCTCGATGGAAAAATTTCTCACCTGATGACGAAAGATGGCTACGATGATGTTTCTACGCTATCCCTTGAGTCCTTTTTGTCTGGAGATTGCAGCTACGTAGTTACGCTGATTTCTACTGATGAGCGGATGCCTCTGGAACTCTCCATCATCGATGACGAATTACTTGAAATAAATATTGAATTAGAAGAGATTCAGTCTGCAGCCGAGTTTGAGCTTTACTTGAAAACGGTTACTGAAATTGCCACAGTGATACAATCGACAAATTATTATATCTGCCCAGAGTATAAGAAAGACGAGTCATTCATGATTAACGGAAAACTCGTCTGAACCTATTTAATTTCAAATATTGCTTCCACTTCCACTGCAACACCAGTCGGCAATTGTACAAAACCTACAGCACTTCGAGCATGAAAACCATCGCCATCAATACCGAATAAGTCATGATACAGGTCGGATGCACCATTTATGACCAAGTGCTGATCCGTAAAATCCAGCGTAGAATTTACCATGCCTAAAAGCTTTACCACTTTTAAACCATCCAGGCTACCATGCTCTTGATGAACAGACTTGAGAACCGCAATCGCGCATTCTTTTGCTGCTTCATAGCCTTGTTCAACTGACAGGTCGTCGCCCAGTTTCCCTTTTATTGCCGATACATGTCCCGATGTGAACAACAGCTTCCCACTGCGTGCGACCATATTTAAGTATGCTTTTGGCGCATCATCAGTAAATTCAATACCCAACTCTTTTGCTTTTAATTCTGCACTCATATATGTCTTCCTTTTTTATAGTTACGATATAGCTCAGCTATTCGTTTAGTATTTTTAGAATCTTCATTAATTTATCGTCGCGCCATTCCAGCCAATCCGCTTGTGTTTTATCCGTATAGAAATCGGCAATTCCCGCAACGGCTTTTTCTTTTGCAGAGTCGGGAATTTCCGTCCAGTCATCCATGGTTTTCCAATACTCGGAAAATGATGCACCGATGCCAGTTATAAAGTTTTCGTAGCCGCCTTCACCGCCATTCAAATCGTAAATCATATGCTGCCCCATGAGTGCCCAGCGCAAGCCCGGCCCGGCGGAAAGGGCTTTATCTACATCCTCCACCGATGCCACATCGTTATCTACCAATGCCAGCGCTTCACGCCACAAGGCTGCTGCAAGGCGATTGGCTATATGCCCGGGTACTTCTTTATTTAAAACGACAGGTGTTTTTCCAAGCGCCTCGAAAAAGCCTTTCACATCTGAAATTGTTGAAGGTTCTGTTTTTTCACCTGCAACAAGTTCGACCAATGGAATGAGGTGTGGTGGATTAAATGGATGAGCAATCAGTGAGCGTCCCGGCTTAGCCAACGCTTCCTGCATCTTTGTAATCAACAAGCCAGACGAACTACTCGCGATGATTGTTTCTGCACCAATCAAACTCTCTATTTCGCGATAGACCAAATCTTTTATCGCATAATCCTCAATCACAGATTCCTGGATATAGTCCGCACCATCTAAAAGTGTATCCAAAGTATCGACAATGTGATATGAGATTTGTGACTTGGCAAAAGCATCATCAGTGATTAAGCCATTTTCATGCATGGCAGTGAGTTGTTCGTTAATGTGTTCCTCTGCTTTCTTACGTGTTTTCAGATCATTATCAAATACACGAACATCGAGGCCTTTCGATGCGAAGAAGCTGGCCCAACTGCTGCCGATTGTCCCTGCACCCAGGATGGCTATTTGTTTATACATTGTTCACTTCCTGTCTTGGGACGAGCCCGGCTGGGGTATGTGAAAAACACATAGAACTTTCCAAATGGTGCCAGAATGCAGTAAGCGCGCTATGTAGTGAGCCCAAGTTGCCACTACGTTCTCTGGCGTTGCCATTCGCTTTGCCTTCGGCTGCTGGGCGTTTCACAGCTTTGACAGCGAAGAATCGCTTAACTACATAGAAAAAACGTCCTTTTTCACACACTCTGGGCTCGGGGGCATTAGCTGTGAAAGTGGAGTGTATTGCCGAGCTGGAGCTCAGCGTTCCCAGGAGTTTTTCACTCATCCTCTGTTTGGGGTCAATATCTTTATACATTTCTCATTACCTTTGTAATTGCTTCTTTTAGGATTGTTTCCGACTCTGCTGCACAAAATGCATCCGATGGTTCATAGCCGCCTTCATCAAAGGACTCTTTCATGCAGATGTACCCAGGTCCCAGGTCGCCATAACTGGCAACACATGTAAATGCTGACGGGTTTTCGCCATATGCAAAATGCTGATACTCCATAAATGCTTCGCCGGGTAAATGTAAAATGAAAATATCTTTATTCAACTGCAGTGTGGTAACAGGGATTGGTAGTGTATCGCAGCGTTCCTTGTATGTGAGAATCAACGCAGCACGGCTTTTTGTTCGTGAATCTGCATCGCTTTTCAGGACATCCAGCAGTGCATCGTAATCCATGCGCTCTCTTGCATCACTGCCGTTTGCATCAACCCGTGCTGGCAGATGAATATTTTCCAGATGCCAATCAATTGTGTCGAGTTTTTGTTTGTCTGCAAATGTTTCAGATGTCTTCATCGCTCGGTATATTTCGTTTGTAAACCATACCCGGCTTTCATCATTGCCATCATTATATTTTCCAGCAGTGATATTGCCGGCACAGCCTGTAAAATAAATATGCGGAACATTTTCTTCTTCGCTCACTTTGTTTCGGGCCAACCCTACAAATTCCGGTGTCACAATACCCGTACCATCATAAGCAGTCGGATGTGTGGCATAATAATGCAGGGAGACGAGTTTTTCATCGTCATTCCAGAAGCTGACCGTTTTCAGAAAAGGATCAATTAAACCTTCAGGAGCATGACGGATTTCCTCATTGGGGCAATAGGTCCAGCGCACACCTTTTAATTTACCATTCTCCATCACTCTGCGATTGCTGGCAATGTCGAGGACCTTTTCCTGCCCAGTCGAAACATGGCTACACGGTTTAAGATCAGTCATTGCAGCTTGCGCAGCTTCTGCCGTTTCCTTACGAACATCATCTGCCCAGGTCCCTGTGAGAATGATATCGGGGTTATTATATTTATTTAGAAGTTCCTGTGCTTCCTGGTCCGGCCAGGGGCTATCATGGCAATGTGTGCAATGCACCGCAACCTGATCCGCAGTGGTTCCTGTTGCTTCTGCCAGCGCTTGGCGCCAGCGTAGATGTTCATAATTACTGAGCTCAGCCCAATCCAAGGTACAGATAACAATTGTTTTATTTTCAGATTGAATGATGATGCCATTGGCTGAGAGACTGTCACCAATAGCGCTGACATCCGGATACCATCCGGCACAAAGGGGATGACCGATTGGCGGGGTGATATCGCATTGAAAAGTGGAAATTTTAATCAGTTCAGGCATATGCAGAAATTATCTTTCGAAGTTCATAATTCAAGAAACTTCATTGGTGATTGGCGACTGTAGTCTATTTGGCAATATTTACTTGTAAGCACTGCATTTTCACCTATTATAATCGTCCTCTAAATCGGGGTGTAGCGCAGCTTGGCTAGCGCGGCTGCTTTGGGAGCAGTAGGTCGCAGGTTCGAATCCTGCTACCCCGACCAACATAAGACCATTACCGCAAGGTAGTGGTCTTTTTTGTCTAGTCTAGTATTATTAATGTGCGTAGCACATTTAGGTTCTTAGGAACGTAGTTCCTGAGGCCGCCGGCAGGCAAGCCGGTGGCAAAACGAATTCGATAGGAGTGAAGCATGAAAGTACATCTATTAACAATTTTTATTTTTATACTGAGCGGACGGGTAAGCGCAGAAGAGAAGAAGAAGGAAACTCCAGACAAAGCACCCGCCATAATTCCCGTTACTTTGCCCCATTCCATGAGCATGGGCATTGACCGCAAAATAGTAAAGCTGAGCATAGAAATCGAAGATCGGATTCGCCTCATGAGTGAAATGAAGGAAAAATTGGCCTTAAAAAATAGGAAAATAAATAATCCACATCTTGATCCTGAATACAAAAAAGAAAACCAAAAATTAAATGTAGCAAAGGAGGATATGGACGCCCTTTCGTTGAAATTAGTTGCCCGCTCAAGGATGAAGGCCAAGAAGTATAGAAAACAAAGCGACATGCTTTCAATAAAATTGGACAAGATCGCTGAAGAAAAAGCTGCTCCAGTAGAGGCGAAGCTCAAAAAAGTGATGGCAATCATTAAGGGATATCAGGACTATTCAGATGCTATGATGACACACTTTCCCAATAAAAAGCCGTTAAATACCTATGCCTATTACATGAAAGGGATCATCCCATTTGTCCTGAAAAAACCCGATGGTGAAGACTACAATTACCCTGATGATATAAAAAAGATTGATGCCTATGTTTTTCTGCTTTTCTGGACAAATTCAAACAAAGACAGCGTGCGTCACCTTATTTCTATGATTGCTCTTGCCAAGAAAAATCCGAAGGATGTTTTCCTGGTTGCCGTCAATGTTGGTGACTCTGCAGAAATCGTTAAAAAAGTTGGTGGCAGCAGCACAAACAATTATATTTCTGGCATGGATCATCTCAATCAAAAGATAGTAAAGGGTAAGAAAAAGAAAGTGGTAAAGAAAGACGAAAAGAAAGATGAAAAGAAAGATGAAAAGAAAGATGAAAAGAAAGACGATAAGAAAGACGAAAAGAAAGTGGTAAAGAAAGACGATAAGAAAGATGAAAAGAAAGACGATAAGAAAGAGGTAAATAAAGACAAGAAGATTGATTCTTTAGCCGGCTATAAAATGCATGGCATCGTCCTACTGCCAACAACCATTGTCTCGTCCGGTGCGGAAAAATTATCCTTCATCTCGGGTTACGACATGAAACTCAACAGATATTACAGAAAACTACTCAAAGCCAAGCGCAAAAAAGCTAAGCGCAATAAAGCCAAAGACTGATACAGAGTTTTTAGAGTAGGGCACTTTGCCACTCTTGATGCTTCTCAATCGATAAGTGGCATACCACCTTGTTATTTACTAGGCAGAGTCTGCCCAGTAACAAAACATCCAGTCTCATCCAGCAATATTCTTATTAGGTATTATTGATTTCATGCTGACCTATACTAATATATCTTCATAATTTTGGGACATGAAATGAGTGAAGATATAAGTTTAGATTATTCTCTTACAGGAGAGAGTTCGGTACGGGCGGTGGAAAACGGCCTGGCTGATGCAGATTGGTATACCACACCTTTACCGCGTAAAGAAATGCGCGTACTCCTGGTCCGGCGAAATGGTCCGGCGATCCGCGATACGCTATTGTTGTTCAGCTTACTGGTGATATCCGCTTATTACACTATTACATTATGGGGAACATGGTGGGTGCTAATTCCATATATAATTTATTCTGTTTTATATGGGACCAGTTCAGATTCGCGCTGGCATGAGTGTGGACACGGGACGGCATTTAAAACAGACTGGATGAATGCGCTTGTATATGAAATCGCTTCCTTTATGGTGATGCGCGAGTCGGTATTATGGGTATGGAGTCATACGCGCCATCATAGTGATACGGTTATCGTCGGGCGGGATCCAGAAATCGGCCTGCCGAGGCCGCCGGATCTAGTGGGCTTTTTCCTGGGCATACTAAATATTGGCGTCTACAAAACACACTACCCCAGTTTAATTAAACATGCATGTGGCAAAATTACT
>JABSQK010000515.1 GCA_013215875.1 Lentisphaeria bacterium | reverse complement strand
ATACCAGTTGATTTCAGATGATCCATATTATCTCTACATCAATCACGATCTTGTAAAGTCACAGGGTGTAAGACCTGCGCTGAACTGGGCCGATCCAGAGTGGAATTCGCCACGGACTTACGCCCAGGAAGAACTTGAGGATATAAATGGTCACATTAAAATTCGCAAGGGCCCAAATCATATCACCATTGTTTTATTTCTAGGTGAAAATTCTGCCGGCGCAACGATCCTCATGCCGGCACTTGGCAGTAAGGATATAAAAATTGCTCGCGGTAAGGATCCTGTAGCAATGCCTGGGTGGAATGTATCCGGCCCCTTGAATACGCCTTTTACATATATTGCAGATCCATTAAACCTGAAAACAGTACCTTCTGATTCATTTTATAATGGTCCACTAAGCGATGTGGCATCCAGTCTCTTAAGCTATGAATTTAAGATTGAAGACGAGCCAGATGCGCCGATAGACAATTTCGACATGACCCAGGGACAATTTGCGATCATTGAGTTCGAAGAATATAGGCGTGGTTGTCCTGTTCTCGAGCTCGAGGGTAAAAATGGCGACATAATTGACCTTATTTATGGCGATGTATTGAACAGTGATGGTGTCTTGTCACCTTATATTGATGGCGCCCGTAAAATTTATTCAATCACCCTTAGTGGCGGGACGAATACCTGGGAAGCCTTAAATCCTCACGGCATGAAATATTTGATGATTTACTGCCGTGTTGCGACAAAGCAGGTAACAATAAACAGTATTGCTATTCGTACCCAAGTCGTTTCATTTCGTGAGCGGGCATCTTTTTCCTGTTCGGATGAATTGTTGAATCAAATCTGGGAAACCAGTTTCCGAACCTTGCGGGCAACTTACGATGGTGTTTTTCTAAATGCCGGTGGCCGTCAGGGGTATCAGTACCTCGGCGATGCGATGATTCAAAGCCTTGCAAGTTTTTTCGTATTCGGAACGGCTGAATTATCTGAAAAAGCCCTTCGTGAGTTTGCTTATGCACAATATGAAACCGGCGAAATTCCCGCTATTGTGCCGAGTGACTACAATGTACGCATGCTTGACTTCTCACTTTTATGGCCAGTTTGGCTGCAACGTCACATTATGTTCTCAGGCGATATGGAATTCCTCGAGGAAATGTTGCCGCATCTGGAACGATTGCTGGTCTTTTTCGAAACAGAAGCTGGTAAGAACAAGGTTTTACTGGGCAATTCATCTGAAGCAGTAGAGAATGATTGTTTGCTAGATTACGATCGCAATATTGATAAGACAGGTATATCCACTGGCCTGAATGCAATCTATTGTTATTCTCTACTCAAATCCGAATGGCTATTTTCAATTGCCAAGCAAACAGATTCGGCCTCATACTGCAATCAAGTAGCCTCAGAAATCGCCATGCGCATTCGTGACCTGTGCTGGGACGAAGAAAAGGGACTCTTTGCTGACAGCTGGTGTAATAACGAATTAAGTAAAAGCGCAACATTGCAAAGCAATGTACTCGCACTGCAATCAGGTATTGCCACACCTGAACAAAGCAAACAAGTTTTCAGCAACATATTTATCGAATATGCCCCATTTCAGGAAACAGAGCTCGACCGCGAATTTGAAAATCCCTATTTCAAGTTCTTCCTCTTGGATATGGCATTTAGCATGGGCAACCGGGATTGGGCGACGGACTACATGCGCTATTATTGGGGACGCATGGTTCAATCAGGAGCAGAAACATGGTGGCAGTATTTTTCTCCCGACATGGAATTTGATACGAGCCTTTCACCGAGTACATGCCATGGTTATGCATGTTCGCCAAATTACTTCCTAATTAATGAGATATTAGGTGTGCGCCCGGCAACGCCAGGTTACAATCAGATTTACTTCAATCCGCAATTATCTGCCGTGGAATGGATCACAGCGCAAATTCCCACACCACAAGGTAATATCAAAATCGACTGGCGATATACCGATGAAGGTGTTCTGGAAGTCTCCATCGATGCAAATTACAGGCTGGAAGTATTACCGCAGCTGGATACGCCGATGGAACTGGACACCGTACTAAAAGTAGGCGAAAATGTTCAGGTTCTTTCAGATAAGGAAAAGGATGGAACTGAGCCTGATGATGAGGATGATGAGGAGTCTGGCGACGATGCTGAATCCAGTACAGAAACGCCAAATGAATCTGAAACTGAAGAAAAAGTCTAGACTGAATAAGAATTTAGTATTCCGAGTTGAATTCACCACAAAAATACCTAATATATAGCCTTCATTTTCGATATATTTATTTTTAAGGAGTAATTTTCAATGTATGCTGTTATAGAAACTGGTGGAAAACAATATAAAGTCAAAGCTGGCGATCGTCTTGAGATCGAAAAGCTTGAGGGCGATGCAGGTTCCACATTAACATTCGATCGTGTATTAGCTGTGTCTAAAGATGACAAAGTCGAATTTGGTTCGCCTACAGTCGATGGTGCGACTGTTACTGCTGAAGTAATCGAACAAAAACGTGGCAAGAAACTGGTTGTCTTCAAAATGAAGCGGCGCCAGGGCTATCGTTTACGCAAAGGACATCGTCAATCATTGACGCATGTTCTGATCAAAGAAATCAATTCATAAGTTGATTTCATACTAACTTTCAGGGACCAATTTGAATTGGTCCCTTTTTTTATGCTTATGAAAAATTGTCCCTTATGTCGTGTGATTGAAGATGAAGTGCAGGTTCATCGTTTATTTGAAACAGATGAAATGCTTGCTTTTTTGTCCTTAAACCCTGTGAATCCCGGCCACTGCCTACTTGTACCAAAAGTGCATTTCAACAGCTTTACGAGTATGGATACAGGATTACAGGGCCGACTATTCAATAAGGCAGTGGAAATTTCGCAGCATTTACAACGTATTTGCAAAGGCGATGCATTTAATATTCATATCGGCAATGGCGATGCAGCTGGACAAGGCCTTTTACATTCTCATATCCACCTTATTCCCCGTGCTCATGACGACGGCTTTTTCTGGAACTGGCGAATGCTTGATCTCACAGAAGCAGAAAATGATGGCATTGCTAAAAAGTTT
>JABSQK010000514.1 GCA_013215875.1 Lentisphaeria bacterium | reverse complement strand
TGTTTGGTAAAACGAGCGGGCAGGGCACAAAGTTTGGGTACGTTTCACAAATTCCATAGAGCTTTTTTAGCGAAAATTTCCAATCGCTATCGAGATCTTTTGGGCCAATGCGAATCAGTGAATTATTAATATTTACCCGTTGGCATTCATCGGCTAGTTCTTGTGGATCGACAGGGTCTATATCACCCAATTTAGTTCCGCCACAATAAACGTTTACATCAAATAAATCGATCATCTCATTCTTTTATTTGGTCGGCATTTTCTGCGACACGTTTAATTACAGCAGCAGCTTTTTCAATAAGGGCTTCGTCATAGCGCTTAAACCATGGAACACCAAAGGCAATATTGCTGATTGATTCCGAAACAGGCAGACTGCCTTCACCCTGACGGACATCGCGATCTGTAAATGAGACCATGGTCGGCTTGCCAGTATTAAAGAAATCCATTTCCTGAAACACATTATGCAGGTGCAATGGGAAGTTTGCTCCGGTAGACATGGACAAACCTTCCGCAGTTACTGCTTTACAGAATGCCTCGCAGGACAAGCCATTAAGCTCGTCGCTGCGGAAAAGTCCACGAGCTGTATACCAGCCACCCATAGTGGAATTTTCATCCGCAGGGCGATGTGCTTTTATGCCGGGTACATCAGACAGAAGGTCCCAGAAATAGTTGAGTGCCTTTTGTATTTCTGCAATGCGCTCGGGGTAATGCTTTAATTGACCCAGGCCCAGAGCAGAACACATCTGATTCATCCGATGTTTTTTGCCACCCATGGGAATCCCTTTAAAAGGCACGAGCTCCGGCTCGGTTACCAGGCCTGTTCGTTCATAATGACCATAGCTTATACAAGCCTGGAAAAGGTGTTCGTTATCTGTTGTTATCATTCCGCCCTCACCAACCGCAAAACTTTTTCCACCCATCATACTGCACACTGCAATGTCACCAATCGAACCCACTATGGACCCTTTGTAAAGACTGCCTTGGGCATGTGATACATCTTCAATAACTTTTACATTTTTCCGTTTGGCAATCTCCATAATCGGATCCATATCGCAGGGATGTCCAGCATAGTGTACGACGACAATTGCTTTTGTGCGGGGGCCAATGCGGTGTTCGATATCTGCAGGGTCGATGCACAGGCTATCTTTATCGATGTCTGCAAAGTTTACCGCAGCACCCAGGGTCAATACGCTGGTACAGCTTGCCCAGTAGGTCATTGATGGACAAATGACTTCGTCACCAGCAGCAACTCCACAAGCATAAAATGCGGCTTCCAGGCCAGCAGTTCCATTGCATACAGCAATGGCATATTTTGCTCCAGTATAGGCAGCATACGCATCTTCGAATTCGCGTGTGATCGCTCCCTCCGACATCGTGCCATCACGCATCACTTGAATGACAGCTGCCTCATCCTCAGCAGTAATAATCGGCCAATGCGAATTTTCTTTCAGTGCATTAATATCAGCATCTGTAAATGTTGGATCTGCGCCATTGATTGCCAGTTGCTTTAAAGTTGTATTCATAGTTACCCTCGAATTGTTAATTAAAGATAGCTGTTAGTATCTCATGGACAATGCGCTTTGATGTATTTTCTGAAAATAAGAGTGATCAATGATCCTCATCATATAAGACTTGATCAATGACGATACAGGCACAAAGAATTGATACATCATCTTCACCATCAATAATTTCGACACCATAGCTGTCTGTCCATCCCCAGATATCTTTACTGACAGTGGCAACGCAGCCGGAAGCTCTGGTGAATGAATAATCGTGCATCCAAAATGATCCATCAATGGTATAATCATTCGGACCCGGCACATCGAGTAGAAATTTTTTGGTGAACCAGCTGAATTCTTTCGTGACTTTCGCAAACAAATTACCGTTTGTATATATTTCAAAACGTGGCTGAAAGCTCAATAATTTTTGTTTTATATATGCGAGTTCATGTCCAGAGGTATCTTGAAAAGACAGTTGGTCTCCCCAGGAGAACGCTTTACCTTTCACAATGAAGCAATCGTTACCATATTGGTCAGTAATGGAAAAATTATTACCAAATCCCCAGAATTTTTCTCTTATTCGATAAATCATATCTTCCTCTTCTTAGCGCCCAGGTTCGTTATCTACAGGAGTCTTTTTATTTCTCGTTAACGTATAGGGTAATATTAGTGTATCTGCTACAAAGCTTAATGGTAGATCCATAAACCGTAAAACGGTATCCAAATGGTTCATCAATGGAAAACAGACGACACTTCCATTCTTTATATCCCAGCGCACACCACCATACACAGACTTGGGAGGAAGATCTAGCAATGGGTCAATTATTACTTGACGATTAGGCCTTACACCTTTCAAACACTTTATTGTACCACAACTTGTTATACTAAATAGAGCAACTGTTAAGAAACTGATTTTTAACAGCATTGTTGCTTTAATTTTATTAACTCTTTGAATTTCATCCATTGTCACAATTCACCTTTTTCACTCAGCAGGTCAATCACTTTTTCCAGCTCTTCTTTTTTATGAGATGCCATAATACTAAAACGAATACGGGCACTGCCTTCAGGAACAGTCGGCGGGCGAATCGCCAGAGCGGCAATATTATTTTCATAGAGCATTTCAGAGAGCGCTAAGGCACGTTTATCGTCACCGACAATGAGCGGAATAATGTGCGTCGTTCCAAGGGTTTGAAAGCCTATTTCAGCCAAAGCCTCGCGGAAAAAATCGGCATTTTCCTTGAGTTGTGTACGTGCAGTTGTTGCGGCAATAACTTTCTCGTGTGCTTGCAGGCAAAGATCTGCAATAACGGGTGAGATGCCAGTGGAATAAATGAATGATCTGGAATGATTGATAAGGTAGTCGATTAATAATTGAGAACCGCAGACATATGCACCATAGACGCCATAGGCTTTTCCCAGTGTACCGATGTAGATATCGACTTCATCTGCCAATCCTTGTTCATCGGGCCAGCCGCGTCCTTCATTTCCATAGACTGCTGCTCCATGGGCATCATCGACCATGAGCCAGGCACCGTATTTTTTCTTTAAGTCGACCAGAGCCTGGAGCTCGCAGCAATCACCATCCATACTAAAAATGCTGTCTGTAACAATGAGCTTGCGATTGTGAGTGGAATTTTTCATTAGAGAATCAAGATGCGCTATGTCGTTGTGCCGGTAGCGACTGTGCTCGCCTAGAGAGAGTCGGCAGCCATCGACAATGCTCGCATGATTTAATTTGTCGGAATAAACTACATCGTCGCGCTCAATGAGGGCAGGGATGATACCGCTGTTGGCCAGGTAGCCGCTGCCAAAAAGCAGGCAGGCCTCTTGCTGGTGAAATTCCGCAAGGGTCTTTTCCAGTTTAATGATTGCCGGGTGGGTACCAGTAATCAGTCGCGATGCCGTGCTCCCGGCATCAATATCCGGATTGGCTGTGAGCTCAGACATCAGCCCAAGATAATCATTTGAACATAGGTTAAGGCACTCTCTGCCATCGAGCATCACATAGCCCGGGCGCGTTACAGATGCTTCACGTAAATGGCGACGGCGACCTATGTCGCTAAGTTCCAAAAGCTTTTTTTCCAAATCGTCTTTCATAAGTTCTGAAAGTATACCGGAATTCAAAAAAAGGAAGTCTAAGTATTTAAGCTTTAGTTGCCCACTATTAAGTATTTAGATATTTAATTAGTTCTATTCAGAGATTGAAAGATAGCCGGGGAAAACTACTTGTATGAGTCATATAAGGATAATAATGGAATGAACGAAACCTGGCAAAATATTGTTGAGTACTTAACTCTGCAAAAGCTCTATGAATTTTATTCAGGGACGACTCTGTTTAGCATTCAGGAAACAGAGATTACCATGAGCCATCTGGTCATTGCCATATGCCCAATTGTCCTGTCATTTGTTATTGGTAAAATTTTGCAAATCGTAATCCGCCGCAAGGTTTTCCCGCGCATGCGAATGACCAAGTCATTGAAGCTCAAATTCCTTAAGCTCATCCATTATTCTTCAATTCTGATTGGTTTTTATATCGGCCTGAGTGTGATCAATGTACCACTGGGCGCCTTCCTTGGGCTCTTTGCTGTACTGGGTGTGGGTATTGGTTTTGGCCTGCAAAATCTTGCCTCGAATTTTATCAGCGGGGTGATTCTCATCATGGAGCGACCCGTACGTGTGAATGACCGCATTACAATTGATGATTTGGTGGGGGATGTGGAACGCATTGACCTGCGAACAACATTGATAAAAACCATGGATAATATTTCGGTGATTGTGCCAAACTCAAAACTTCTTGAAAACAACTTAATCAACTGGAGTTATGGCGATCCCAAAATCCGTATTCATGTGCCTGTTGGTGTCGCCTATGGCACGGATACTGCCCTTGTCGAAAAAATCTTGCTTGAAATTGCCCATGAACATTCAACGGTGATGGATGAACCAGAGCCGGATGTCTTGTTCCTTGAGTTTGGTGATTCGTCGCTGAATTTCGACCTGGTCTGCTGGCTGCCAAGTCCGAACGACCTGGCAATTGTCAAAAGCGATTTAAACTTTACTATCAACGATAAATTTAATGAACATGAAGTTGAGATTCCATTTCCACAACAAGACATCCATATAATAAAGCCTGAAACCGTCGATCCCGAGAATGTCTGATCAGACAAAAGCGGATATCAAACTAAAAGCCCGTGAACTTGGATTCGATATCTGTGTAGTTGCGGATGCAGAGCTTCCTGAAAAATATTCCACAGTTTACGAAGATTGGATTGCTGCGGAGATGCATGGCACGATGGATTACCTGGCCAAACGCCTTGAAAGAAATATCCGCATAGCCGATTTACTACCCGGTACTAAGTCCATGATTATGCTTGGGGTAAACTATCACCGGCCAGATGAGGATAAGGATGTGCCAAATACGCATGGGCAAATCAGCCGCTATGCGGTTACCCGGGATTATCATAAAACGATTCGCAAAAAACTCAAAGATCTTGCTGCGTACATTACGGAGACGACGGAGACAAAAACCCGGGTATTTGTTGATACGGGACCGCTGATGGAACGCGCCTACGCTGAAATGTCCGGCCTCGGCTACGTTGGCAAAAACACCATGTTGATCACTGAAAATTTTGGCTCGTGGGTTTTTCTTGCCTGCGTACTTTGTGAACTGGAATTACACCCGGACAAAAATGAATTGACCATACGATGTGGGAGCTGCCGGTCTTGTATTGATGACTGCCCCA
Source organism: Lentisphaeria bacterium (assembly GCA_013215875.1). Taxonomy (GTDB): domain Bacteria; phylum Verrucomicrobiota; class Lentisphaeria; order JABSQK01; family JABSQK01; genus JABSQK01. The sequence goes on along the minus strand of JABSQK010000514.1, from coordinate 668 downwards.
CAGATGCAATCCTCGAAAACGGTCAGCTCGATGCACGTAAATGCATCTCGTATTTAACCATCGAAAACAAAGGGCCTATTCCACTAGAGCTTCGCAAAGATATCGGCAACTGGCTGTTCGGCTGCGATATTTGCCAGGAAGTCTGCCCACACAATAACCGTGCTCAAGAAACACAAACAGACGATTTTCAGGCCGTGCGTTTTGAAAACCGGCACTATGATTTGAGTGCTCTCTTGTCCATCTATACAAAAGATGCTTTTCTCGAAAACTTTGCAGGTACGCCAATTATGCGTGCGGGATGGGCTGGGATGCTTCGAAATGCAGCAGTGGTGGCGGGAAATTCTCGCAACGATAAGCTTATTCCGGTTCTAAATAAATTAATCGAAGAAATTGACGATGAAATGGTCATTGAGCATGCCCAATGGGCCATTCAGGAATTGTCAGTCTAATAAATCAAAATCAGTTCTAAGCTACTGCTAATGAAGTAATTCGAGATGGGTGTGCAAGCTTATAAATCATCAGGCTATGAAAATAGACCATTTTGTATCAATGATTTACTGCTTCTTACAAAAGTGTAGCCCAAGGTATTTTTGCTGTTCTAGGCACAAAAAATTCTTAGTTTCATAAGTCCTTGATAGACCACGATTTGCGGTGAAATATATTTTTTT
>JABSQK010000513.1 GCA_013215875.1 Lentisphaeria bacterium | reverse complement strand
GGTAAAGCTTCAAATGTTGTATTCGCATCGACCCCCCCATATGGGTCGCCAATTGCCGGGTCATAAATATATCCACACATGATGCAGACATAACTTTTTGATTTATTTTCTTCAGACATTTTTTACTCTCCTGATAATAGCCGAGTAGTATAAATCGATATGAGATGATGTCAATTAAAAAGAGCTATTTGGAGCGTGATTTACGCGTGCGTTTAATGGTCTTGCCTGTATCTGCACTTTTGCGTATCATATCCATTAGTCGTGCAAAACGCAAACCGACTTCAGGCGGGCATGGATTCTCCACCTTGCCGGAACGAACCTTTATAAACTGCTCCCAAACACCTTGAGATTTTGCTGTTTTGACCTCTGTGAATTCAGCATCTTTATGGGATTTGAATAGCAGCCTTTCACCCCAGATACCTGTTTGTAGAACGCCACGGTCGCCCATGACTGTGACCATCGATGTGCAATGCATTGAGTCACCTGCAGCTGCAAGTGAGAACATAGTACCACTGGCAAAACGCCCGCTCACAGTGGAATTTATTTCGACTGGTGTGGCGCAATTATCCATGATAGCACTTACCTCTACCACATCATCCTGGCCCAAATCCACCACCGTATTTATCATGTGAGAACCGGTATCGAAAAGAAAACCGCCACCTGAAATTTCTGGATTTTGTCGCCAAGTGCCAATTGTAGCATGCTTCCAGTGCTGATGTACGTATGCAGAAATTGAGCTGACATTACCCAGTTTTCCAGAATTAATTATTTGCTTCGCCTTTTTAATTGCCGGCGACAGACTGCCTGGAAACCCGATAACCAGAAGTTTGCCGGTTTTCTCGCGCAGTTTTATGAGTTTTTTGGCTTCGGTCTCATTAAGAACCATGGGTTTTTCCAGTAGTACATCCATGCCTGCTTTTAGGCAGTCAGAGGTATTTTTCAAATGAAATTTATGTGGCGTAATAATGAATGCAGCATCCGCTGGTCCTTGGGCCTTTATGAGTTCTTTTATGCTACCGTAAAAAGGCGGGCAGGGTACTTTTTTAGTCTCATGTAATTTTTGAGTTGCTTCTTGTTGATCTAGAGAGGGTTCTACATAACCCACAAGTTTTGTATTTTTCATACCAAGCATAACGGATAAGTGATGCCTCGCCATGCCCCCCGTACCGATCATGATTACATTTGTTTTAGCCACTTCGCATTCCTTTTTTCAGGTAATTATAAAGCGACTTTTACATCTTGCAAGGTTGGAAACTCAATCTTCAGGCATATAGTAGCGCCTTTATAAATATCAAAAATAATTTAGGAAAATGAATAATGGCAGAGTATAAAATAGCACTTATCCCGGGCGATGGAATCGGCAAAGAAGTGGTCCAGGTTGGTCGACAGGTACTGGAGAAAGTTGCGGCAAAGCATAACTTTGAGCTCGCATTTACAGAGTTTCCATTTGGCGGTGAGCATTATTTGAAAACAGGCGAAGTTTTATCTGACGAGTCCCTTGATGAACTTTGCAAACACGATATCATCTATCTCGGTGCCGTAGGTACACCGGATGTAAAACCTGGAATTCTAGAAAAGGGAATCCTGCTAAAGCTTCGTTTTGAGCTAGACCAATACATCAATCTACGCCCGGTAAAAGTCTATCCTGGAATTGATATACCTATAAAAAATACCACTCCTGAGCAGCTCGATTATATCGTTGTCCGAGAAAATACGGGCGGTCTCTACACTGGTGTCGGCGGCATCATGATGAAAGGCACTGAAGATGAAGTTGCGATTCAGTCCATGACCTATAACTACAAGCAGGTTTCACGTTGTTTGCGATACGCTTTTCAGCTTGCAGAGAGTCGTCCGCGCAAAACACTTGCCCTTATTGGTAAAACAAATGTATTGACACACGTATTCGACCTTTGGGATCGTGTCTTTCATGAAATAGGCGCAAAAGAGTTTCCTGGTGTTACCCGTGAATATTACCATGTGGATGCAGCCTGTATGCATATGATTCGACAACCCGAACGTTTCGATGTAATGGTGACGACGAACATGTTTGGCGATATTATTACCGACTTGGGTGCAGAAACCCAAGGTGGAATGGGCATGGCGGCCAGCGGAAATATCAACCCTGAAAAAACCAAACCATCGATGTTTGAACCTGTTCATGGCTCTGCTCCGGATATTATGGGCAAAGGCCTCGCAAACCCTATTGCTGCAGTCATAACAGTTAAAATGATGCTCGATTTTCTGGGTGAAACAGAGGCTGCAAATGATGTTGATTCAGCCATATCTGCAGTAACAATTGATGGGTTTGACGGCTTAGGAACTTTAGAAATTGCTGAGAAATTGCTGGAAACTTTATAAAAACTTGGCATATTGCACAATAATTGAACCTAATAAACGTTATAGTGGTACGTCAAAGACCTAAATGAAGCTAATGGAGACGTAGTTTATGAAAATTCGTATACTTGAAGGGCCCCATGTGGGTAAAATTCTTGACCTTCGAAATGAAGAATTCATTATTGGCCGGGACAAGGAATGTACATTGCAGCTGGATGTAGATGGGGTATCTCGCAAGCATTGCCGTATCTTTCGTGAGGGTGCAATTCTTATCATCGAAGATAACGATAGCACAAATGGTATCAGAGTAAACGGCGAAAAAGTTAAACGTAAAACCCTTGCTGCGAATGATAAAATTCGTATTGGTAAATCACTTATTATGCTTTCTGATGACCGCGACATCATTGAGGAATCTGCAATTTCAAATTTTACGTTTGAAGGTTCAGAGACCGCTGAAACAGAAAATGATAATTCAGGAAAAGCGATATTGGCAGCAGTTATAGTGGTGGTTCTTGTCTTGGGTGGTTTGTTTGCTCTTATCAATATGGAAGAAGTGGATCCTGAGGAAGTTGTAGAAATTTCAAATTCGAATAAGGCATTGAATCAACTTGATGCAGAGGAAGAAATTCCACTTGACCCTGTAGCAAAATCCGCCAGCCCGGTACCGCAAGATGAAGATGAAGATGAGGAAGAGGAAGAGGAAGAGGAAGAAAAACCGGAAGAGGCAATTATTGAAATGCACAGTTACATGGTGAAAAGTAACCCGTCTGGAGCCGATGTCATTATAAACGGCGAGACTGTCGGCCAAACACCCTATGTGATGCAAGATTTGCCTGAGGGGGCGCATGCGATAGAATTGAAAAAGACAGATTATGCTATCAAGAAAGAAGTGATACAAGTACCTGTTCGTGATGTGAAAACAATTGATCTTGAACTTGAAGCAGGCATTGGTCTAATCCGGAGTACACCTTCAAACATGGCCGTCAGCCGCGGGCATCAGGTAATTGGCAAGACTCCCTTTAAATTCAAAGCAGGCACCGGCAAATATGAGTTTAAACTAAGTGGGGTCGGTTACAATGATGAAGATGTGGAGATTTTTCTAAATAAATTTAAAGCGTCGATAAAAGAAGTGAGAATGGACAAATCAACTGGAACGTTATCCATTCGTGTAATGCCATCAGGCGCAGTGATATTTATAGATGGTTTTAGTAAAGGTAAAGCTCTGGGAGAAGTAAACGAGTTTTCAAAACCCAAAACACTTCATGGATTAAAAGGTCGAGGCTCACGTATTTGGGCAGAATACGATGGTAAGATGAGTCAAATTGTTATGATGACCATAAAGAGTGGCCAGCATCAAAATCTTAAACTTGTCATTGAAGGTTTCGAAAATAAGGCCCCCAAAAATAAAGTAAAAGTTAAAGTTAAAAAAGAAGCACCCGTAAAAGCAGACAATCCCATCGAGAAGAAAGGCGGTGGGGCAGTTGAGCTCGATTAAGAGGCTAGCCTGAAGGATTTCATAAAATCATCTACTACACCGGCGAATTGTTGCGATATAACTTAGGACTGACGTTGATTTTGAAGTGCATAGATGACCGGATTTTTAAAATATTATTCTGAATGGCAGCGCGACAATATTATAAGCGACCTTCACAGGCATAGCTACAAGTGTCGTATAAAAGCGAGGATTTAACAGCATGCCTCCTACAGAGCCAGCCATTTTTATTGCTCCAACACCAATATTCAAAGGAATTTGTACCGCTTTCATGGCCAGTGAATTGACTGCAGTAATAGTTTCCGGGCTTATGTAAGAAGCAATTATAGTTTCTGCACCAGGAGCCAATGAATAGCTTGTATTGCTATACAAAAAAACAAATAAAATAATTGATAACTTTAAAGTTTTCATTATATTAGTCCAGTTCGTGTAATTTCTATAAATATAATTAATCAATCATTATTTACAAGGTTTAGAATATGAAGAGATATATCGTAATATTTTTGTTGTTTCAGAGTTTCTTATTCAGTGCATCCTCATTGATCGTTTTTAAAACCGGGTCAAGTGTCATAGCCAGCGCCGTAAAGAAAAATGGCGATAACATTGAGTACAAGGACCAGGGTGCAAAAAAAACCATTCCAGTCTCCAAAGTATATAAAATCTTACCCAAGATGAATCGCGGCCAGACCTATAAGCCCCAGACCATTAAAAAAGTAATTAAAATGATCAATCAGGTTCGTAAAAAATTTCCAAATATTCGCAAACAAACAAACTCTATGCTGGGTGAATGGAAATCGCTTCAGAAGCAGCAAGAAGCTTTAACGCCTGAAAAGAAAGCCCAAATGACCCAAAAAATTACCAGCATAAAGACGAAATATGAAAATTCAAAAAAAACCTATCATAGCTTAACAGCATTGCGAACAGACCTTGGTATGATTGCATATGATGATATGCAGGGAGTATTTGACGATCAGATAAATGAGTACCTTGAAGTTCACGTCAATGGGTTTGTCAGTATGAGTATACAAAAGTTAAAAGCGGCTAAAATCTCAACTGTGAAAGGCTTTTTAACAATTCGAACGACATTAAATGATCTCCGGGCTCTGCAACCTACGGGCGATATTAAGACAGAACTTGCTGCCGTGGATAAATCAATAAAAACTAAAT
>JABSQK010000512.1 GCA_013215875.1 Lentisphaeria bacterium | reverse complement strand
CCTGGTGGCCATTCATCACGCGTATGCCAATTTTTATCCAGCTGGAAATTGCCGGTCTATTTTCATCCCAGCGCTCAATAATTTTCCACTCCTCCAAACTGTCATTTCGGCTCACTATTGCAAATGTTCTTTCCTTGCCTATCCAGCCGAATGCCACTTGAAATCCTTCTGGATTTCCCTGTACCATGAGCATATTTGTATTCCGTGGAAGCTCGTTTGTTTTTACCGCACCTTTATACCAAGGGATACCAAAGTAGAAACGGCTTTCTGCCTGGCTATTTAGCCAGGATTTTTTCCCATAGGAAAGCATCCCGTTTTCACTCCCTGTAACACTAAACGGATTTACCGCCCGCTGAAAATTGTAGTTTTCCATTTGTGTTTGGGTCAGTGCCATACCACCACCATACTTTTTCAAGGTCCAGGTACCGCTGTGAATTTCCCATTCGCCTTCCAACATTTCCGTGCGCATGAAACTGTCTGACATTTCTTTCTCATCATGCAAGACGGTTTCAATGGCCGGTTTTTCCTTGGCACTGGAAACAAAAAAGAGTTCCCATGCCGATAGATTTTCAGAAAATAATTGATCATCTACAAAGAGCCAGATTCCCTCTGAAGTAATTAGCAGCTCTGTTCTAGTTTTACAGTCAATGCTATTTTGGCCATAAGTAAATTTACCATTGACCGACTTTATTAATTCACTGCCATTTGGATTTTTACAATAGAGATCTACGCTATTGAAGATTTCATTATTGATGAAGATACTTTTAGCAAAATTCTTTTTTAAATCCACCGGAACTTTAATCAGTATTTTATTTTGGGCTAAAAGAGAGCTTTCATAAATTTCTGTGGGGCTTTTCTTCTTGGGGATAACTTTCACTGGTTTTGTAGGGCGATTCACAACCGGATTGCTCATATTGACAAACACGTAGGCACCGCAAATTGCGGCGGGTACGATGATGAAAAATAAAATGCCGAGCTTAGCTTTCATGTATGACCTATTGATTTAGGGTATTAACCCTAATTTTAAGATACGGCATTTCAAGGAATTTAGCAATTATGGGACGAATATTAGGTATAGATTATGGAACAGTCAGGCTCGGCATCGCCTTAAGTGACCCACTTAAGATGTTCGCCAGCCCGCAGGATTATCTCGATGCTAAGAACCGTAAAAAGCTGCTGAGCGAACTGAAGGATTTGTGCGAAGCGAAAGATGTGGAAGGAATTGTCCTCGGTCTGCCTATGCATATGAGTGGTGAAGAGGGGGAAAGTGCAGAGGCTGCACGCAAACTCGGTACAGCGATAGAAGAAGAACTCGGCTATAAAGTGACCTATTGGGATGAACGTATGAGTACGATGGCGGCAGATCGTGCATTAGCGGATCTCAATATAAAGGCGAAAGACCGCAAGGATAAAGTGGATTCGACTGCTGCAGCACTTATCTTGCAGGGTTTTTTGGATTCTGAAACTTATTTTTGATTATTTTCCAGCGTGTGTCAGTTTGTGCATCGATAAATGGTTTTAGATGTTTGATAGATGCGATCGTTTCAATTTCTTCCTCTGAACAGCGAAATAATACCGCACCGGGATTTGTAAACATACTTCTAAGTTTATCCATCGCTTTTTTATAGCGATGCAGATTCATGGTGTAGCGCCCCAAAACCGTAAAAACACTGCAAAAAGCGAGCAGGAATAATAACGGCATGGGCTGGTCCCATACCGCTTCCGGTGGCCGGATGGACATATTTACAATTTGGCACAAGAGCAGTACAAGCATACTCCCTACGATGAGGTAGGTATCTTTTGGGGTACGAAACATGCCACCCACTACCCGGCGAAAAAGGCTCGTGGATGTCTGATAAGCAAAAACTTCTTCATAGTTAAGAGTCTTAAATCCGATATGGGCAATATGTGTCAATTCATGGGCCATCAACTCTGTACGGGAATAAAGACCCCATTTCTCTGATTTTTGAAATGATTTGCGAATAATAAAAACAGCAAAAAAATCCTTATAGGAATACATTGCACATCCGGCAAAGAGAATACCCATATTATGGTTGGTATAAAAGCCCGGTACCCAGTCTATGGAAAAACCATAAAGATCCTGGCACGTTTTTTTGCAGGATTTATAAACGGACTTTGGAATCTCATCTTTTTTAATTAGCGGTACATCATAAAATAGGAAGGGCTCTTCGTCACCTGCACCTTTTAAGTCGTCATTGAAATCTGCAATATTTTTGCGAAGCTCTGTGAGACGGTTGATAAAATCTTTGATGCTTTCATCAGCACCCAAAATAAAACCGTGATCATCAAGATCTACAAACGTCACCAAGTCTCCATCACGCAGCAGTGCAATTTTTTTATCGGAAAGAAATTTCATTTAATACAGGCTTTAACTCGTCCTTTATATTTAACTCTTACTTTATGGCATTTTTCTTTACAAACAAGTTTCTAACCAAGATGGAATAGATGAATTTAAGATGTACGAGAGGGAAAATTACAGGGCGGCTGCTTAGGACCGCCCTGCATAAAGCATGCTTTGGAGAGGATCAATAATTACTCTATATAAATTAAGAACCCGGAATTAAACTAAAGTTGCATCAATTTAATTATTTTTCTTACTGAATGACTCATTTACTCTGGGCCTTTCCAGATGAGTCGTATGGCATCCAGCTCATGATTGAGATTTTCACTTGCATCGATACAGTGTGTCCATTCATCTTTCAGTGTACGTATCTCGCTGTCGCGTATTCCGGAATTTTTCTTTTGCAGCTGTATGAGCCGCTCCGATTCATGTGAATAATACGTGTTTATCGATTCTTTAATTTCTACTTGCAGGGCCATGGATTTCTGAGCTGCAATGCTTTCACCCTTTTCGAACATAGCCGGAAGAATTTCGTCCATAAATTGCTCCATGCCAAATAAGGAATGGTTCATTGTATCTTTTAATTTACTTTCGAAATCTTCAAAAGGAAATTTCTCCGTGCAGTCTTCTTTATTGTGATTTATTACAATACGTATGGGTTTTGTCGAAAGGAATCGCTGCATATGGCTCGTGCGCTTACTGCTGATGTATACACGGTAAATTAACTCAATCATTATTGTGCGGCTGCTATCATCCGGCCACACTGCATACACACTGTTGCCTTTTTCGCGACTGGTCATTAAATCTAAAATATTACGAACCATGGGATGATCCCAGCTCATAAAGTCCCAGTCTTCACGACTGGTCGCTTTATCCCGTGAAAAAGTGATTGTCATTCCGTCATCGGGTATCATGCCCAGTTCATCTGAAAATAAAACGTCCGGACTCAATATAAACGTATGCGGGCCAGCATCCTCCATAAGAACGCCAAATTGATCCATAGCGAGTGTGAAGAATCCATGCAGGTTCCAGTCGTTATCAAATTCACTAATCTGCTTGGCCAGTTCCTTGCCTTTCTCTGGATTAAATGAATGCAGCTCAAGTAAACGATTGCGCCCGTCGTGCATTTGCTTGTCCAGGGATAGCTTTGATTCTGTACAACGGCTAATCAAATCATCAAAATTTGTATCTGCATACAAATCGAGAAATTGCTCTTTATATTCACTAAACAATTTTCCTGCCCCTGAGAATGATTCGGTAAATAAGTTGAAGCCTTCATTGTACCAGCGGAATAGGGATTGCTGATGAGACCCCTTTATATAGGGAACATGAATATTAATATTTTCCTTTTGTCCGATACGGTCGAGGCGACCAATGCGTTGCTCGATCAATTCCGGATTGAAAGGCAGATCAAATAAGATGAGATGGTGTGAAAACTGAAAATTACGGCCTTCACTGCCAATTTCTGAGCATAACAAAATTTGCGCACCTTCCTCATCTGCAAAAAATGCTGCATGCCGATCGCGCTGCAATAGATTGAGCCCTTCATGAAATACCACCAGGTTTATATTGAGACGCGCTTGAATGGCCTTATCGATCGCTTGTACACGTCCAATCGAGCGGCAAATAAGCAATATCTTTTCGTCACGGTGATCTTTAATAAAGGCTTCGAGCCAATCAAGGCGAGCATCATTCTTATAATTAAGTACAGCGTCTTCATCTACCATGTCACAGTCATAATGGAATTCACCATTTACTGTGTCTGGATCCCCATCAAGCGGGTGGCTGTGCAATAAACGGTCGGGATAGTTTTCCATTACTGAACGCACATTACGGAAAACCGAACGCCCAGGGCCATAGTGGTCGATCAGATTTTTTATCGCATCGTCACTAGTTGCATCGATTCCAATCTTTGTAAGGAGTTTGCTTGCAGCTCCGGATAGCTTTTTCTTTTCAATGATATCGTTTGCAACTGCGGCGATTTTTTGGTACTCGGCTTGTTCGTTTATAAACGTTTCGAGTGATTCATAACGACCCGGGTCAATTAAACGCAGGCGTGCAAAGTGACTTTCAAGCCCATATTGTTCAGGTGTGGCAGTGATGAGTAATAGTGAATCAATCTGTTTTGCGAGTTTTTCCACCAGCGTATATGCCGGCGATGCGAGAGACTCAGACCATTCCAGGTGATGCGCTTCGTCTACGAGTAAGATATCCCAGTCTGTTTTTAAACAATCTTCAGAATAACCAGATGCCAGAAGATAATCAATCGACATGATTACATTCTGTTTCTCTTCAAAAATATTTTCAGCCCCCGTTTGTTTCATCTCGTCGCATTGTTCTTCATTGTACACAGTAAAAGTCAGGTTAAAGCGCCGGCGCAATTCAACAAACCATTGGTTGACCAGAGCATCCGGCAACAGAATCAGTACCCGGTTGATGCGACCCGTGAGCAATAAACGCTGAAGTACCAGGCAGGCTTCGATGGTTTTTCCCAGGCCCACTTCGTCGGATAACAAAACACGTGGATGATAGCGGTTGCAGATTTCGTTTGATACATAAAGCTGGTGGGGAATTAAGTCTATACGTGCGCCCAGTAAGCCTTCAAGTTTGGAGCTTTGTACCTGGTCAAAATAGGTTTGGCTTTTATAGCGCAGGTTAAATGCCTGAGTTGGATCAAAATGTTCCGCCTTAAAACGTTCGCTCGCCTTGCTGAATGAAATATCGCCTGAGAGCTCAGCTTCTGGAATCCGTTTGGAACCCGAGATGTAGGTATAGATGTCATCCTTTTCTTCAACAGAATCAATCGTAAATGAATCACCGGACACATTCTTTATAGAATCGCCCGGTTTAAAACTGACTCGGGTGAGGGGAGCAGAGGCACTTGCATAGCTGCGCATTTCATCGGCAACTGGAAACATAATCTGTACAGTACGTTCTTCGACGGTAAGGATGATGCCTAGACCAAGTTCAACTTCGCTTTGACTGATCCAGCGTTGTCCGGGGGAAAATTTCATGAAACTCCTAATAAAATAAAGGGCAGAATCTAGTTCAAAAGTGCCATATGGCAAAAGGGTTTACGGATCAAATGAACCACCCATTCAAGAAACCGCTTTTTTAATATAATTGTTATTATATGATATATTCTTTCGTAATTATAGATCTAATCAAAGTCTGAATATTCCCCATTTAGAGATCCAACTCTTGACAGAAACAGGACCGATTATAGTCTATGTCTCTATGATGGATACATTTAGAATAGAATTAGATAATAATGAATTTCAGACAGGTTCTCCCATTACTGGTTGTGTTTACCTCGAGAAGGAAATTCAATGTAATTCGCTATCTATAGAACTCGTTCATTCCGGAGACAATGTCGATGAATCGGTTTTTATAAAAGAGGAAATCGCTTCAGGTAAATTAGCTCCTGGCAAGTATCCATTTGAGTTTCTGATTCCTGTTAATGCTCCCTTTACATTTAGCGGCTTTGCAATAAATCTTAGCTGGGTAGCAACTGCACATGCCGATATTTCATGGAAAAAAGATTTAAGAGCATCGCAGGCATTTGCACTAAATCCTGTCACTATAGATTCCAATGACTGTGATGAAATAGAGCAATTGAAAACTACCATTAAAGATGTAGAGACTGAGTATTCTTTAATAGTCAGTATATTAGGTAAGATTCTTTTACCTTTAGTTTTAATTATTATCTCTCCCTATCTACTCTATAAATGGTTTCTATCTAAAATTTCCTCCGCATGTATTGAGAATTTTGAGTTAGACTTTGATGATGAGAAACCCTATTCACTTGGTGAATTAATTCCGGTACAAGTCAGTTTTAACTTATTAAAGCCTGCCAATATAAATTCGATGATTTTTACACTGAAAGGAGTAGAGGAATGGCAGACTGGGACTGGCAGGTATTCTACCTATCACTCTCATGCTTTCTATGAAGAAAAATTTATACTCCTGGAAGATATAATTCTTGTTACCGAGGAAACAGAAGAAGGAAAATTTCTATATAAATTTTCCGTGAAATTACCTGAAAATGGATTACCCAAAACGAATGGGGCGACTCGTTATTTTATTGAAGTGGATATGGATATTAATGGTTGGCCGGATTTGCATATAAATAAGAAGGTCGAACCCATGAGCATTATTCTTTTATCACAAGAAAAACAAATGTTACTAGATGATTTCAGCACGGGTATTCAAAGCATTTCGAAATCAGACAAGGCATCAGAATCGATCGAACTAAGTTATGGAAACAAAAGTGTAGTGGCCTGGGTCACTACACTTATAGTAGCTTTTAGCTTAATTGCTTTTGGCCTTAATTATATCCACCAGGGACTGATGACCATATTTCTAATGCTATCTGTAGCGGCGGGATGTCTATTTATGATTACTTATATATCGGCAATGCCTACCGAAGAAAAAAAATCCGATTCTTATTGAATAGCCGTATCTGCCAATGCTTGAATCAACCCATCACTCGTATTGAGTGATTCGATACGGCTCACTTCGATAGCTGTTTCTCTACCGATTGCCTGCGCGCCGATATCGATATCATACAGTATCTCCACATGATCGCAGACGAAGCCTATAGGGGCAATGAGCACATGTTGGTATTGGTCCGCAGCTAGTTGTGGAATTCGCTCTTCGATAGAGGGCCCAAGCCAGGGCTCCGGACTGGCGCCGGCGGATTGAAAACAAAATTCCCAATCGATATTTGGAAATGATTCAGCGATTGCTGAGGCATTATCGAGCAATTGGCTTTCATATGGGTCATTCATTTCGCGGATGCGCTCCGGCAGGCTGTGGGCTGTGAAAAGTACTTTTGTTTTTAAATCTTTATCTATCTTGTTGAGTGCATTTTGCAGATGTGTTTTCTGGGTGCTAATGAGTGCTTCATTATTCCACCAGGACTCGATGAACTTTATTTGTGGTTTATAGTCGTGTTCGTCGCAGGCCGTATCGACTTGTTCTTTGTAGCGCCCAATGCTCAAGGCAGAATAATGAGGAGCCATAACGATGGCAGTGAAACTCTCAACCCCATCGGCTTTCATTTCGCTAATCGTTTTATTTATAAACGGATGCCAGTGCCGCATGCCAATGTATACTTTTTTTCCAATGGCTTCAGCTAAGAGTGCGGCCTGCTTTTTTGTGGTTTCTGTAAGCGGGGATTTGCCGCCAATTTTTCGGTAGCGTTCTTTTATTTCTTCGATGAGTTCCGGAGGCGTCGGCCGTCCACCACGAATATCGAGCAGATAGTCGTCCATTTCATCGAGATGCTCCGGTGTGCCGTAAGCCATTAGAAGTATTGCGTCCATCACAGACTCCTTCTATTAATCGCGTTTGCTATGTTCGTGCACAAAGTTAACAAATGATGCAATATTGTCGGGATTCGTTTCTTTATGAATTCCATGACCGAGGTTCATGATGTGTCCAGGCCTGCTGCCAACCGCATCGAGCAAACGAGCGGTTTGTTGATGCATAGTCTCCACAGGACCAAGCAGAAGCGATGGTTCGAGGTTGCCTTGTATTGCCGGTTCATTATCGAGTTTTTCCCACGCTTCAAGTATATCGATACGCCAATCGACACTTATGACATCTGCACCAATTTCTTTTATGAGTGGCAAGTATGATCCTGTGCTTGTACTAAAATAAATGACCGGAAGTTCCGGGTGGGCCTCTTTGATATGTTTGACAATTTTTTGCAGATGCGGTAAGACATAATCTCTAAAGTCATAGGGGCTGAGTGAACCGACCCATGAATCAAAAATTTGTATGGCCTTTGCACCGGCATTTATTTGCGCAATGAGATAGTCAGAAATCTGTGCACTGAGTTTGTCCATAAGCTTTTGCCACCATAGG